>NZ_PVWS01000040.1:0-22108 GCF_004126395.1 Roseovarius sp. A46
GCGGAGCAAACAAGGCGGGCTGGGTCGAAAAACTCTGTCTCATGACAAAACATACCCCACCAAACCATCTCAGGGAATCCCAAGAGTTTCGCTGTGGTCTCTGAAAAGATTCCGTACAAGAAAGTTTAAACTTTCTTGATCTTACCTTCCCGTGACGGTTCAGCCCGACACTGACGTCCAACGACCGCTCAAGCCCAACCTGATCGCCGCTCAGAACCGCTCCCACAGCAGACGCCCGGTCTCGTCCAGCCGCTCGGGCGAGCAAAAGAGCGAGATCGTCATCGTCGCGGTCCAGTCGCGCCCGCCCATGCGCACCAGCGTGCCATCCTCCAGCTCGCGCGCGATGGAAAACTCCGGCAGCCAGGCGAGCCCCGCCCCCTCAAGCGCGCGCCGCTTGAGCGCCTCGGCCAGCGCATCCATGTAGCGCAGGTTGAGCGCGGGGCGGCGGTTGCCGATGGTCTGGTCCACCACCGTGCCGAGAAACGTGTTGGGATCATAGCTCAGATACGGCACCTCGCGCCCGGCCACGCCGGGCAGAGCCCAGCCGTTCCGCGCGGCGGCGGCGTGCTGCGCCACGGGAATGAGCCGCTCCTCGCAGATGTCGCGGCGCTTGAACCGGGTCTCATCAAGGATCGGGGCGACGTCCTGATGGCGGTAGTAGAGCAGGAATTCGCAGCCGCCCTCGCTCAGAAGCTGGCAACACGCGGTCAGGCTGTCGGACATCACCCGCGTGCGCATCTCGGGGTAGTCGCGCTCGAACTCGGCCATGCGCGGTTGCAGGAAGTTGACCGAGATCGCGTGCAGCGCCGCGATGCGCTGAAAGGTGGTGTGACCGCGCGCACGCTCCCGGATCGCCTGCCGCGTGTCGGTGAGATCGGCCACCGTCTGCTGTGCCACCGGCAGGAATTGCCGCCCCGCCTCCGACAGTTGCACCGGATAGTTGGCCCGGTCGATCAGCGGCACGCCGATCCAGTTCTCCAGCGACCGGATACGGCGGCTGAAGGCCGATTGGGTGATGTTGCGCTCTTCCGCCGCGCGGGTGAAATTCAGCGTGCGCCCGAGGCAGACGAAATCGCGCAGCCAGTTGATGTCCATGCCCGCCAGACTGCGCGAGACCGGCGAGTCATGCAAGATCGGAATAGTTTGATGAGATGTTTGAATTGGCCGACTCGCGCGATGCTGCCCTAGCCTCTCCATCATGGGTCCGGCGGGCGCACAGGCGACGCGCCCCGGGGCCGCAACGATGACGAAGGCCGCAGAACGGCCTCGCACCACACCAACAAGGAGACCGACATGACATTTCCCATCAAAGGCCTGATCGCCGCCACCGCGCTCGGCACCACCATTGCGGCACCTGCCGTGGCCGAGACCACGATCCGCCTCTCGACCTACGTCAACGAGGCCGATATCCGCTATGACGGGTTCGTCCACTTCGCCGATCTGGTCGCGGAAAAGACCGGCGGCAGCGTCGAGGTGCAGATTTTCCCCTCGGCCACGCTGCATGGCTGGTCCGAAGGCGTGGACGCCGTGCAGGGCGGTGTCTCGGACATGAGCTGGATTCCCGCCGATGACCGCCTGCCCTGCTACCGCGTTACCTCGCTCTACCCGGTGGCTGTCGATCTGGAAGGCCAGATCGAGATGGACGCCGCCTATGCCGACCTGGTGCGCGACGAGGCAGCGAGCGTCAATCTCGTGCCGGTGTTCAACTCCAACTATTCCTATGACCAGGAATGGTGGTTCGAGGGCGGTATCGACGATCTCGGCAATCTCGACGGCAAGCAGGTCCGCTCCATCGGCCCGCTGGTCAGCCTGATGATCGAGACATGGGGCGGCGCGCCGGTCTTTGTCGCGCCCAAGGAGGTGTTCCAGTCCGCCGAGCGCGGCGTGGTGGACGGCATCAACATGGGCGTCGCCACCTATTCGAGCTGGAAGCTGTGGGACGTCATGCCCTACATGGTCAACGCCAACCTCTTTTACGGCAACATCCAGTACATGATGAACAAGGAAAAGTTCGACTCGATGAGCGAGGACGAACAGGCCGCCGTCATGGAGGCCGCGCGCGAGACCGAGGAATGGCTTAAGCCCCGCTACGAGAACTGGGTCGATCAGCGCGTCGGCACCGCGGTGATGAAGGGCGGCGGGGCCGCCGTCTCGATCAGCCAGGACAAGCGGATGGAGCTTATCGACAGCGTGCAGGGCACCTGGAACGAGACCGTGGACGCGGCCTGCGGCCCCGAGCTTGCCGGCAAGATCCGCGATCTCTTCGCGCAGCACGCGCCTTGATACGATAGGTGCCGCTGCCCGCGCGGCGGCACCCCCTCGTTTCTGGCAAAGGGAGGCTTGCCATGCAGACCGGTCTCGACCGTTTGATCGGCCATGTGGAACGCGCCGTCGTGTGGCTCGCGGCCGCCGGGGCCGTGGTGGTGCTCGTGCAGATGGTGTGGATCAGCTACGGCGTCTTCACCCGCTACGCGCTCAATGCGCCCGACCGGATGGTCACCGAGGCGACCGCACTCCTGCTGTTCCCCGTGGCCTTTGCCGGGTTGGCCTATGCCATGCGCGAGGATGCCTATCCCAAGGTGACGATGCTGACCGACACGCTGCCCCCCGCCGGGCGCAAGGCGGCGGCGATCGTCAACCTGTGCGTCATGCTGGCGGTGGGCCTGTTCTTCTCGCTCGCAGGTGTCAGCGCCACGATCCGGTCGTTCAACTCGGGCGCCTCGTCGGAAATCCTGCTCTGGCCGCGCTATGCGTTCTGGGCCCCAGGTGCGCTGGCACTGGTGCTGTTCTCGATTTACGCGGGCCTGCGGCTGATCCGGCTCATTCGCACCCCGGCGCGGGAGGTCTGAGCGATGGAATGGTATGAAGTCGGCCTTGGCCTCCTCGGCCTCTTGATGTTGCTCATCGCCATCGGCCTGCCGATCCCCTTTGCGCTGGCGGCCGCCTCGCTGCCCTTCCTGTGGCAGATCCAGTCGTTTGATACCTCCATCGTCTCGGCGGAGTTGAAGCTGTGGGGCGTATGGATCGACTATATCCTCTTGGCGGTGCCGCTTTTCGTGTTCCTTGGGGAACTCATCGGCAAATCCAATATCGGCCCCAACCTCTACCAGTTCCTGCACCAGGGCGTGCGGGTGCGTGGTTCGGCGGCCTATGGCTCCATCGGGGCCTGCGCGGGGTTCGGCGCGGTCTGCGGGTCGTCCATGGTGGGTGCGCTCACCATCGGCGGTGTGGCCCTGCCCGAGATGCTGCGCCTGGGCTATGGCAAGCGGCTGTCTTCGGGCGTGCTGGCGGCGGGCGGCACGCTGAGCGTGCTCATTCCGCCCTCGCTGATCCTGCTGTTCTACGGCATCGTCACCGACCAGAGCATCGGCGATCTGTTCATCGCGGGGGTCATTCCCGGGCTCATCCTCGTCACCTCCTTCGCGCTGGTGATCCTCGTCTGGGGCATCCTGAGACCCGGCGACATCCCCGACCGCGAGTCGGCGGTGAAGATGGGGATCGTTCAGATCGCCGCCACCGTGGCGCCCATCGCGCTCATCGGCCTCGTGATCACCGTGGCGATCTATGCGGGCATCGCCACGCCGACCGAGGCGGCGGCAGTGGCGGCGCTGCTGACCGTGATCCTCGCCTTCGGCGTGGGCGGGCTCAAATGGCAGGGCTTTACCGACGCGCTCTTTGCCACCATGCGGACCATGGGCTATCTCGGGCTTCTGCTGTCGGCGGGGGTGCTCTTTGGCTTCGTGCTCACCTATTACCGGGTGCCGCACGAGTTCACCCAGCTTTTCCTCAGTTTCGAGCTTTCGCCCTACGTGGTGCTGGCGATCGTGCTGGTCTTCTACATCGTGCTGGGCATGTTTCTCGAGCCGGTGTCGATGACCTTCATCACCCTGCCCACGATCTACCCGCTGATGGCGGCCGCCGGGTTCGACCTGATCTGGTTCGGCGTGGTCTACACGATCACCATGGAAATCGCCGTGCTGACGCCACCCGTGGGCCTGAACCTCTACGTGATCCAGGGCATCGGGCGCGGCGAGGTGACCATCGGCGATGTCATCATGGGCTGCCTGCCGTTCATCGCGGCGCTGGTGCTGCTGATCGTCATCCTCATCCTCGTGCCGGAGACCGCGCTGTGGCTGCCAGATCAGATGCGCTAACGAGCCGAACCGGCCTGAGCTATCGCCGCGCGGGCCGCGGCGCGCCGCTGGTGCTGGTGCATGGCTACCTTGGCGGGGCCGGGCAATGGCAGGGCGAAATCGACCGCTTCGCCGACCGCTTCGACGTGATCGCACCCGACCTGCCCGGCTTTGCCGGCTCCGCCGCGCTGCCGCCGGCGAACCGCATCGCGGAATTTGCGGCGACCGTGGTGGCCCTGCTGGATGAGCTGGGGCTGGGCCGGATCACCCTGCTGGGGCATTCGATGGGCGGCATGATCGTGCAGGAGATGGCCGCCACCCACCCCGCGCGCATCGCGCGACTGGTTCTCTATGGCACTGGCCCGCTGGGCGCGATGCCCGACCGGTTCGAATTGCTGGAGACCTCCCGCGCCAGCATCTGCCGCGACGGTGTCGCACGCACCATCCGGCGGATCGGGGCCACATGGTTCCGCGAGGGCGCGGCGGCGCGCGGATTCGAGATCGTGGCAACGCTGGGCGCGCAGGCAAGCGAACCCGCAGCGCTTGCCGGGCTCGACGCGATGGATCGCTGGGACGGGCGCGGAGCGCTCGACCGGCTGACCATGCCGACGCTCGTGCTGTGGGGGGACCGCGACAAATCCTACCGCTGGCCACAGGTCGAAACGCTCTGGCAGGGCCTGCCCGACGCCGCGCTGGCGGTGATCCCGGGCACGGCCCATGCCGTGCACCTCGAAAAACCCGCGCTATTCCACGCGATGCTGGAGGACTTCCTCGATCAAGGGGGTGGTGCGGGCTGAGACAGCGGCCGCTACCCCGGCCTTTTCAACCCAACTGCCGCCGCAGCCAGCGCGCGAGATAGATAACCGGCCAGCGCAGCACGCTCATCCCCGCCGCCAGCACCAACAGCCCCAGCCACGGCCCGTGCTGCCACGCCACCAGCCCCAGCACCGGCACCCCCAGCGCAATGAGCGCGTAGGCGCGCCGCCAGTGGTTGTCGCGGCTTGGCAGCATCGCCAGAACGTTGGCCGCCAACGCCCAGACGCAGGCAAGGATCAGCGAGACGGTCATCCCGTTCCTCCCAAAAAACTCACGATCAGCGCCGCAAGGGCCGCGAACAGGCCAAACACCGGCACCGCAATCGGCACCCTGAACGCGGCCTCGGGGCTGGTGCGTTTCATCGCGATCAGCGCCGCGTTGACCAATACGAACACGCCCAGAAGCAACGACGAGGTGAGCCCGGCAAGATCGGCCACCGGCAGGAGCAGCGCGCCCGCGATAACCGCCACGCCGATCAACAGCGTCGCGCGCAGCGGCGTGCCGAGGCGCGGATGCGCGTGGTGAAACCCGGCCAGCGCCGGGCTGCGGCGCCCGAGGCCAAACAGCACCCGGCTTGCCATCACCATCTGCGCCAGCACGCCGTTCAGCGCCGCCGCCACGGCGATCAATGACAAGAAGGCCGCGCTGCCACCGCGCCCCGCCTGCCACACGAGCGCCAGCGGCTGTTCGCTCGCGCCCAGCGTGGCAAGCGGTACCGCGCGCACCGCCGCGATGCTGACCAGCGCGTAAAGCGCGCTCGTGATCACCAGTGACAAAAGGATGGCGCGGGGCAGGATACGTTCGGGCTCGCGCACCTCCTCGGCCATGTTGACGATATCCTCGAAGCCGATGAACGCAAAGAACGCCAGCACCGCCGCCGCGATCACTCCGGACCAGACCAGCTCGCCCCCCACCTGCCAGTCCGGCGCGGGCGCGGCGGTAAAGCCCGCGAACATCACCAGCGCCAGGCCCGCCACCTCGACCACGGTGAACAGGGCCGCGACAGCGAGGCTTTCCAGAACGCCCAATATCGCCACGCCCATCAGTACCAGCCCCAGGACGATCACCGACGGCCCGAACGGCAAACCCGTCACCGCCCCGAGATAGCCCACGCCACCACGAAGCACGGCAGCAGCGGACACGGTACCTGCCGCCACGATGGCAAGCCCGACCAGCGTACCGAGCCAAGGCAGGTTGAGCCCCTTGGCAACGAACACCGCCTCGCCCGCCGCCTCCGGCAAACGCGTGGAAAACTCGGCATAGCTCAGCGCCGTGGGGGCGGCGATCACGCCCGCCAGAACAAAGGCGAGCGGTGCCCAGATCCCGGCCTCCGCCGCGACTGCCCCCACGAGCACGTAGATCCCCGCTCCGACCATGACACCCACGCCGTAGGCGGTCAGCAGTCCCAGACCGATCCGGCGTTTCAGGGTCTCTGCCATGCGTGTCTAGCCCGCCAGCCGCGCGGGCAGGCCACCGGCCCACGCGCTGATCGTGCCCGCGCCGAGGCACACCACCATGTCGCCGGGCCGCGCTTCGGCGCGCACGAGCGCCTCCAGGTCATCCTCCGAGCCGACAGCCACCGCGTGGCGGTGGCCGTGCCGGGTGAGGCCCGCCACCAGATCATCGCGCGTGGCGCCCGGGATCGGCTCCTCTCCGGCGGCATAGACATCCGCGATGCCGACCACGTCGGCCTCGTTGAAGGCGCCGCAGAAATCGTCGAACAGGCTCGACAGCCGGGAATAGCGATGCGGCTGATGCACGGCGATGATGCGTCCCTCCGTGGCCTGCCGCGCGGCGCGCAGGACGGCGGCGATCTCGACGGGGTGGTGGCCGTAATCGTCGATCACCGTCACGCCATTCACCTCGCCCACGCGGGTAAAGCGGCGGTTGACGCCGCCAAAACTCGCCAGCGCGTCGCGGATCGCGTCGCGCTTCATGCCCAGGTGCCGCGCCACCGCCACGGCGGCCAGCGCATTGCTGACATTGTGATCGCCCGGCATGGGCAGGCTGCATCCCTCGATCATCCGGCCCTCGGCCTGGAGCGCCACGTCGAAATGCGCCACGCCCCGCTCATAGCGCAGGTTGACCGCGCGCACATCGGCCTGCGCGTTGAATCCATAGGTCAGCACCCGCCGGTCGCTGATCCGGCCGACCAGCGCCTGCACCTCCGGGTGATCGGTGCAGCAAACGGCGAGGCCGTAGAACGGGATGTTGGAGACAAAATCGTAAAACCCCTGCCTCAACGCATCGAAATCGCCCCAGTGCTCCATGTGCTCGGGGTCGATATTGGTAACGATGGCAATGGTGGCAGGCAGCCGGTTGAAGGTGCCGTCGCTCTCGTCGGCCTCGACTACCATCCATTCGCCCTGCCCCATCCGCGCGTTCGATCCATAGGCGTGGATGACGCCGCCGTTGATCACCGTGGGATCAATCCCACCCTTGACCAGCAGTTCGGCCACCAGCGTCGTCGTCGTGGTCTTGCCATGCGTGCCCGCCACCGCGATGTTGGACTTTAGCCGCATGAGTTCGGCCAGCATCTCGGCGCGGCGCACCACCGGCAGGCCGCGCCTGCGCGCCTCGTCCAGTTCGGCATTGCCCGGCTTGATGGCCGAGGAGATCACCACCACCTCCGCGCCGTCGAGGTTCTCCGCCCGCTGACCTTCGAAGACACGCGCGCCCATGCCCTTGAGCCGCTCGGTGATCGGCGTCGACTTGAGGTCGGACCCCTGCACCTCGTAACCGTGGTTGAGCAGCACCTCGGCGATGCCCGACATGCCGATCCCCCCGATCCCCACGAAATGGATCGGGCCGACATCCGTCGGTAGCTTGGTGGCTGCATTCATCTATTCTGCCCTTCTGCCTGCGAGGTCCTCGACCAAGTCGGCCAATCGCTGCGGGGCATCGGGGCGCCCCTGCGAGAGCGCCGCCTGCGCCATCATCCCCGCGCCCTGCGCGTCGCCCAGAACGGTGGCGATCTGCGCCGCGAGGCTGCTCTCGTCAAGCCGGTTCTCGGGAATGCGGATCGCGCCGCCAGCCTCGACCAGGCCGCGCGCATTGGCGGTCTGATGATCGGCGGCGGCGGCGGCGTAAGGAATGAGGATGGCGGGCCGCCCGATGACGGAAATGTCGGCGATGCTCGACGCGCCCGCGCGGCTGATGACAAGCTGCGCCTCCGACATTCGGCGCGGCACGTCGCGAAAGAACGGCTGCACATCGGCATCGACACCCGCGCCCGCATAGGCGCGAGTCACGCGCTCGATGTCCTCGTCGCGCGCCTGATGGCTTACCCGGATGTTGCGCAGCATCGCCTCGGGCAGCGCCGCGATCGCCGCCGGCACCACGTCGCTGAGGATGCGCGCGCCCTGGCTGCCGCCGATCACCAGCACCGACATCGGGTAGTCGCCCGGCGGGATATAGGGCGCTCCCGCCCGTTCGATCACCGCCGCGCGCACCGGGTTTCCGACATGCTCGCCCCGCGCGACCTTGGGCAGGTCGGTGGGCCAGATGCCGCAGGCCACCACGTCCACCCGCGGCGCGAACACCCGGTTCACACGGCCCAAGACGCCGTTTTGCTCGTGCACCATGCGCGGACGGCGCAATAGCCACGCCGCCGCCAGCGCCGGGATCGTCGGGTAGCCGCCGAAGCCCACCACGGCGTCCGGCCGCTCGCGCAGCATCCGCAAGCTCGCCCCCAGTACGCCCCCCGCGATATGCAGCGGCGCCAAGAGCTTGTTGACGATCCCGCCGCGCGCAAAGGTGGCGCTCGCCACCTGCTCGATCTGCACGGAGTGCGGAAACCCGCCGACGAACCGCGCGCCGCGCGCATCCGTCGACAGCCGCACCCGCCAGCCGCGCCGCAGCATTGCCTCGGCCAGGGCCTGCGCCGGAAACATGTGCCCGCCGGTTCCGCCCGCCGCAATCAACAGAAGCGGTGCACTCATCGCCGCCCCCGCAGGATATCGCCGATCTGCCCTTGCGGTCGTGTCCGGGTGAGCGCCAGCAGCATCCCCACCGCCAGCCCCGCCGCCACGATGGACGAGCCGCCATAGCTCACGAAGGGCAGCGTCATGCCCTTGGCGGGCAAGAGCCGCACGGCAACGCCCATGTTGATCATCGCCTGTGCGCCCAGCATCGCGACCAGCCCGGTGCCCGCCAGCCGGATGAACGGGTCGCGCTCGCGGATCAGCCGGAACAGCGAGCGCAGCACGATCACCGCGTAAAGCGCGATAATCGCCAGCACGAGGACGAGGCCGTACTCTTCGGCCGCCACGGCGATGATGAAATCGGTATGCGCGTCCGGCAGGCTCCATTTCACCTGTCCTTCACCGACGCCGACGCCGAAGAACCCGCCCTCCCGGATCGCGTTGGTGGCAAAGCCTATCTGCGTGGTCGGATCCACCTCGGCACTGAGAAAGCCGTCGATGCGGCGCGCGAAATGCTCGGAATGGGAATAAGCAACGCTTCCCACGAACACCACCAACCCGGCCATCGCCAGAAGCAGCATCACCGGTGCGCCGCTCACGAACCAGATCACCCCCCAGCCGAACAGCACCAGCGCCGCCTGCCCGAAATCCGGCTGCATCGCCAGGAACCCGAGGATCACCACCATCAATCCGAAGGACCACAGCCGCCCCGGCGGCCCGCCGATTTCCTGGCTCGCGGCCATCATCCACGCCGCCGCCACGACGAAAGCGGGCTTGAGAAACTCCGACGGTTGCACGCTGGCAATGCCGAGGCTGTACCACCGCACCGCGCCCTTGCCGAAATCGGTGCCGAACACCGGCAGCAGCATCACCGCCGCCAGCGCCGCGAGAAAGCCCAGAACCGCCAGCCGCCGCACCGTCTCGGGGCGCATCATCGAGACCACCATCATCGCCATCAGCGCGAAGCCGCCGAACACCATCTGACGCTGCACGTAGTGGAACGGCGCGAACCCGTTCTCCTCGGCCAGCGGCACCGAGGCCGCGAGCCCCAGGAGGATGCCGATGGCAAACAGCATCAACACCGAGAAGAACGACCAACGGTCGATCGTGCGCCACCATTTGGGGAGAACGGGATCCTCGTCCCGCAGGGGCACAGCCCCATAGACCATTTCCGTCATCTGCCTGCCGCCTCGATGCCATGCGCCCCTTTCCGGGGTCTAGTTTGCAAGTGTACCCGGAATCGACGCCCGAGACCAGAGAGAACCCCCCTTGCCTTTGCGCGGGATTTCGCGTCTCAGGCGGGGCATGACACGGGCTATCGACACGCTCATCCTCGGGGCCGGTGCGGCGGGCATGATGTGCGCCGCCCATGCCGGCGGGCGCACGCTCGTAATCGACCACGCGCGCGCACCGGGCGAGAAGATACGCATCTCCGGCGGCGGGCGGTGCAACTTCACCAACCTGCACACCGCGCCGGAGAATTTCCTGTCCCAGAACCCCCATTTCTGCAAATCGGCGCTGGCGCGCTACACGCAATGGGATTTCATCGACCTCGTCGAGCGGCACGGCATCGCCTGGCACGAAAAGACGCTTGGGCAGTTGTTCTGCGACGGGCGATCCACGCAGATCGTGGGGCTTCTGGTGGACGAGATGCGTCGGGCGGGGGCAGAGTTGTGGCTCTCGACGCGACTCTGTGACCTGGGCCATGACGGCGACCGTTTCCACGCCACACTCGAACGCGAGGGTGCGCAGCAGGCCGTCACCGCCCGCAACCTCGTGCTGGCCACCGGGGGCAAGTCGATCCCCAAGATGGGCGCGACGGGGATGGCCTGGGACATCGCCCAACGCTTCGGGCACGCGCTGACCGAAACGCGCCCCGCGCTGGTGCCGCTCACCTTTTCCGACGGACCCTTCGCGACGCTTTCAGGCACCGCCCTGCCCGTCCGCGCGTCCTGCGACGGGGCGTCCTTCGAAGAGGCGGCGCTCTTCACCCATCGTGGCCTCTCGGGCCCGGCGATCCTGCAAATCTCGTCCTATTGGCGCGAGGGGGCCGAGATCGCCCTCGATCTGGACCCGGAGGGCACGCTCTTGGAGACACTGCGCGCCGAGCGGCAGCGGCAGGGGCGGCGCAACCTCACCACCGCGCTGTCGCAGCATATGCCCGGCAAAGTCGTCGCTCATCTCGCACCCACTCTCGGGCTTGCGGGCAACCTCGCTGATCAGTCCGACGCGCGGCTGTCAGACATAGTGGGCGCGCTGCGCAACTGGCGGCTTCGGCCCACGGGAAGCGAGGGCTACCGCACCGCCGAGGTAACGCTCGGGGGCATTGACACAGCGGGCCTCAGCTCCGCCACGATGGAATCGCGCCACCTGCCCGGTCTCTACGCCATCAGCGAGGCGGTGGACGTAACCGGCTGGCTGGGCGGCTACAATTTCCAGTGGGCCTGGGCATCGGGCTGGGCGGCGGGACAGGCGATCTCGGAGCGGGGATGAGGGGCCGGGCCTGAAGCGGGCGTTGAGGTGAGCCGCGCATCGACGGGCCGCGGCGCGGCGATCCAACGCTGTTTCTAAGGCGCTTGATGGCGGCAGAATCCGAAAAGGACTTCAGCGGCGCGCAGGTTGCAGACAAATCGCCGTGCCGGGGGGCGGCCCGGCGATGCGCGGCGGCGCGCCAAGGCGCGCCTCGAATCCGCGCAGGCGTGCCAAAGACCCAACGTCCCCTCCAAACCCCTTACCGGCCCCAAATTCCCCCGGGCGCCTCACCCCTTGGGCCGCGCCCTTGCCGCCATCACGTCACGGCCGAGGGTCAGCGTGTAAGCCTCCAACTCGCTCAACGCCTCTTGCGCGGCCTCGGCCTCGTGCCGCTCAAGCGCATCCGCGATGCGGGTGTGAAAACCCAGGATCGCCTCGCGCGACCGCGCCGTGAAGGTGATCATGTTCATCAAGGGCTGCATCGCCTCGACCGCGCCCGCCAACTGGTAGGACAGCACCGGGTTGTCCGCGCTGTCCACCAATGCGCGGTGAAAGGTGACATCGGAGGCGCAGAAGCTCTCGTCCGACAACCCCGGCTGCCCCTGCCGGTGGATTTCCGCCCGCATGGTGGCCAGCGTGTCGGGCGTGCGCCGCAGGGCGGCGAGCGGCGTGCAGGCGCGCTCCAGCGCATAGCGCGCCTCGCAGGCGACATCAAAACTGATCGCGTTCATCGACAGCAGCAGCGTCGAGGTGGTGATATGCTGGCCATAGGCGTCGGGATAGTTCAGCCGGTTGACGAAGGCCCCGCCGAACGCCCCGCGCGCGGTGCGGATCAGGGATTGCGCCGCCAGCCGTTTGAGCGCCTCGCGCACCGTGGGGCGCGACACCTCGAAGTGATCGGCCAATTCGGCCTCGGACGGCAGGCGCTCGTCCACGATGAGCCGCCCGGCCACGATCTCTTCGCGGATGGCCCCGGCGATCTGCGCCGAGAGGTCGGCCTTGTTATCGGGATCAATTTTCATTTGTCTTACATTTAAATGTCTGACAATTTATTCGTCAAGAGACGAGTCGCAGGGAGAGAGCGATGATCGCGGCATCGGTCAGGCGAATGGGAGGCGCGCACTGGCTTGCGCTCTACGCGCTGATCCTCGGCGCTTGGGGGCTGCTCTACGCGATGGCCCTGCCCGCCGCGCTGCGCGAGGGCGCGGTGATCTACGGCACCGATTTCCTGCGCAGCCTGTGCATCGTCACGCCCGATGCCGCCGGATTCGCGCGCATCATCCTGATGTGGGCGCTGATGTCGGCGGCGATGATGGCGCCCACCGCGCTGCCGGCCTTCGCCACCTACGAGGATCTGGGCCGCAGCGCCAAGACACGCCTCGGCGCGCTGGTGGCGGGCTATCTCTCCGTTTGGCTGGGATTCTCGGTGCTCGCAGCGGGCGCGCAGATGGCGCTGTTCAACGCGGGGCTGCTGACGGCCTTCGGCGACAGCCGCTCCGGCGTTCTCTCGGCGGCGCTGCTCGCGCTGGCCGGGGCCTATCAGTTCAGCCCCGCCAAGGAGGCGTGCCTATCGAAATGCCGCCGCCCGCTGGTGTTCTTCATGGCCCATTGGGACGAGGGGCCGCTGCGCAACGGGCTTCGGCTGGGCCTCGTGTGCCTCGGCTGCTGCTGGGCGCTGATGGCGCTGGCGTTTGTCGGCGGGGTGATGAACCTCGCCTTCATGGGGCTGGCAACGGTGATCATGGTTCTGGAAAAGCTGCCCGATCTGGGGCGGTATCTGACACGGCCCCTCGGGGTGGCGCTGCTCTGCGCCGCGCCTTGGGTTCTGTTCACGACGATCTGAAAACACGAAGGAGGCCGGAAAATGGCATTGGATACGGTGGGCACGGTGCCCTGGACGATCAAGGGAGAGCTGATCCTCAACTGCAACTGCACGGTGTTCTGCCCCTGCGTGGTCAGCCTCGGCAAGCACCCGCCCACCGAAGGCTACTGCCAGGCATGGTCGGGCGTGCGCATCGACGAGGGCCACTACGGCGATACGGACCTTGGCGGGCTGAACGTCGGGCTGATGCTGGAAATCCCCGGCCTGATGGCGCGCGGCAACTGGAAGGCCGCAGCCTATATCGACGAGCGCGCCAGCGACGACGCCTACGAGGCGCTGGTCAACATCTTTTCGGGCCGCGCGCGCGGCACCACGGGCCTGTTCGGCGTGCTGGTCAGCGAATTTCTGGGCGCCGAACGCGCGCCGGTCGTGTTCGAGACCGAAGGCAAGGCGCGCCGCCTGATGGTGGGCAAGAAGATCCAGGGCGAGATCGTGCCCGTCGAGGGGCATGGCGGCGAGGATATTGTCGTCACCAATACCGAGTACTGGATGGGCCCCGACATCACGGTCGCCACCGCCACCAAGGGCCGCGTGCGCGCATTCGGCCGGGTCTGGGATTTCGACGGCCGCAGCGCGGAGATTTGTCAGATCGACTGGAAAGGGCCGCGCTGATGATGCTGACGGCGGATTATGTCGCGCTGATGGCGCGCTATAATGCGTGGCAGAACGCGCAACTCACGCGCGCCATCGACGGGGTAAGCCTCAAGCTGCTGACCGAGGATCACGGGGCCTTTTTCGGCTCCATCCTCGGCACGCTCAACCACATCCTCTGGGCCGACCGCATCTGGCTGCACCGCCTCGGCGTCGAGGGCACCCGCCCCGAGGGTGGCATCGCAGAGAGCACGACGCTTACCCCCACCGGCGCCGCGTGGAGCGCAGAGCGCTTTGCCGTCGATGGGCGGATCGGTGCATGGGCGGGACGGGTGCACAGTATCGACCTCACCGGCAACCTGACCTGGTATTCCGGGGCATCCGGGGCCGAGGTCACACGGCCCGTGGCCGCCTGCGTCGCCCATCTGTTCAACCACCAGACCCATCACCGCGGGCAGGTCCACGCGATGCTGACGCGCGCGGGGCTGCCCGCGCCGGTCACCGACATCGTCTTCATGCCCGAGGAGGCACAATGAACGCACCGCTCCTGTCGCTTTCGCGCCGGCTGCGCCGCACGCCCTTTTCCGACGGGGTCGAGGCGGCGGGGGTCAAGGCCTACACGGTCTACAACCACATGCTGTTGCCCACTGTCTTTCGCTCCATCGAGGAAGACTACCGCCACCTCAAGGAGGCGGTGCAGGTCTGGGACGTGGCCTGCGAGCGGCAGGTCGAACTGCGCGGCCCGGATGCGGGCCGCCTGATGCAGATGCTCACCCCCCGCGACCTGCGCGGCATGACGCCGGGGCAGTGCTATTACGTGCCCATCGTCGATGAGACGGGCGGCATGCTCAACGATCCGGTGGCGGTAAAGCTGGCCGAGGATCGCTGGTGGATCTCGATCGCCGACTCGGACCTTCTCTACTGGGTGCGCGCCACGGCACACGGCTGGCGGCTCGACGTGCTGGTCGATGAGCCGGATGTGTCGCCGCTGGCCATTCAGGGCCCGCGCGCCGACGACCTGATGGCGGCGGTCTTTGGTGACGCGGTGCGCGATATCCGCTTCTTCCGCTTCGGCGTGTTCGACTTTCTCGGCCGCGACATGGTAATCGCGCGCTCGGGCTATTCCAAGCAGGGGGGCTTCGAGATCTATGTCGAGGGCGGCGATATCGGCATGCCGCTGTGGAATGCGCTGTTGGAGGCCGGGAAGGAGTGGGACGTGCATGCCGGGTGCCCCAACCTGATCGAGCGGATCGAGGGGGGCCTCTTGAGCTACGGCAACGACATGACCGACGACAACACGCCCCATGAATGCGGGCTGGGCCGGTTCTGCAACACCCACACGGCGATCGGGTGCATCGGGCGCGACGCCCTGCTGCGGGTGGCCAAGGAAGGCCCGGTGCAGCAAATCTGCGCCATCGCCATTGAGGGCGGCGCGGTGCCGCCCTGCCGCGAATGGTGGCCGGTCCTGTCGGAAAAGGGCAAACGCGTGGGTCGTATCAGTTCCGCCGCGTGGTCGCCCGATCATCAAACCAACGTGGCCATCGGCATGGTGCGGATGACCCATTGGGACGCAGGGAGCCAGTTGCGCATCATGGCCCCCGACGGCGAGCGGCGCGGGGTGGTGCAGGACGGGTTCTGGGCCTGAGCGATCCTTGAGCGCGGGAGTGAGGGGCCAGCCCCTCACACTCCCCGGGATATTTCTGGCAAGATGAAGCAGGGGGCTGGCCCTGCGATCGGGAAGGAGAGCGATATGTTCAACGCATTGGTCGTCGAGAAGGACGAGGAGAGCGGCAAGACATCCGCGGCGGTGAAGGAAATTTCCGTCGAGGACCTGCCACATGGCGAGGTTCTGGTCGCGGTCGATTATTCCACGGTGAACTACAAGGACGGGCTCTGCATCGGGCCGGGCGGCGGCCTCGTGCGCAAATATCCGCATGTGCCGGGCATCGACTTCTCCGGGACCGTCGAGGAGAGTCACGACGACCGCTACAATCCCGGCGACAAGGTGGTGTTGACCGGCTGGCGCGTGGGCGAGGCGCATTGGGGCGGCTACGCGCAAAAGGCGCGGGTCCTGGCCGACTGGCTGGTGCCGCTGCCCGAGGGGCTGGACACGCGGTCCGCGATGGCCGTGGGCACCGCAGGCTTTACCGCGATGCTGGCGGTGATGGCGCTCGAGGATCACGGGCTGACGCCCGGCCACGGCCCGGTGCTGGTCACAGGGGCTGCGGGCGGTGTCGGCTCGGTCGCGACCGCGATCCTCGCGCATCTGGGCCACGAGGTGGCCGCCGTCACCGGTCGCCCCGAACAGGAGGACTATCTGCGCGGCTTGGGTGCCACCCAGATCGTCGCCCGCGAGGATCTGACCGAGGTCACGCGAAAACCGCTCGAGGCCGAGCAATGGGCGGGGTGCGTCGATGCGGTGGCGGGCGCAATGCTGGGCCGCGTGCTCAAACAGATGAAATACGGCACGTCCGTGGCCGCCATAGGCCTTGCCGGCGGGGCGGCGATCGAGGGCGCGCTGATCACGCCCTTCATCCTGCGCGGCGTCAACCTTCTGGGCATCGACAGCGTCATGCAGCCCTATCAAAACCGCCTGCGCGCCTGGCAGCGGATCGCGCGCGATCTGCCGATGGACAAGCTCGAGGCGATGGTGCAGCCCGCCACCCTCTCGGACCTGCCCGCGCTGGGTCGTGACATCCTCAAGGGGCAGGTCAAGGGGCGCGTCGTGGTCGATGTGAACGCCTGAGCCTTGCCAAGCAACGCGCCCCCCGCTAGCCATGGGGCAAGCGGGGGGCCAGGCATCATGGATACCGGGGTGGAGATCACCATCCGATACGCGCGCGACGCGGATTTCACGGCGCTGTGGCCTATCCTGCGCGGCGTGATCCGCGCCGGTGACACCTATACCATAGAGCCCGGCCTCACCCGCGAGGCGGTGCGCGATCTCTGGATGGAGGTGCCGCGCGCCACCTACGTGGCCGAGATCGCGGGCGAGGTTCTGGGCACCTATTACATCAAGACCAATCAGCCGGGCGGCGGCGCGCATGTCTGCAACGCGGGCTTCATGGTGAGCGAGGCGGCGCGCGGGCGCGGCCTTGCACGGGCGATGTGCCTGCATTCGCAGGACGAGGCGCGCGCGATGGGCTACCTCGCGATGCAGTTCAATTTCGTGGTAGAGACCAATCGCGGCGCCATCGCGCTGTGGGAGGATCTGGGGTTTGAGACGGTGGGCCGCCTGCCGCGCGCGTTTCAGCATCCCACCGAGGGCCTCGTGGATGCGCGGGTGATGTACAAGTGGCTCGGGGATTGATCCGGGTACAGGCCCGCCTCCCGGTCCTGCACGGTGACCCTCATGGCTTCAACCACAAGGCCTCAACCACAAGGCCGTGGTGCGGGCGGCCGGACTTGAACCGGCACGGCCTTTCGGCCCAGGCATTTTAAGTGCCATGCGTCTACCATTCCGCCACGCCCGCACGAGGCCCCGCTGTCCTAGCGTCTGCGAGCGCCGAGGAAAACGCATTTCTTGAGACGGGGAACGCTCAGATATTCTCTTCGGCCCGTTCCAGCACCGGCAAGAGGTGCCGTTCGGTCAGCCACGGGTTGAGGTCGAGCGCACGGCGCAACACCAGCGCCGCCTCGCCCGGACGCTCCAGCGCCATGAGCGTCATGGCATGGCCGGTGAGCGCACCAAGGTGCCGCGGCGAGAGCGACACCGCGCGTTCGAGATCGGGCAGTGCCGCAGCATAATCCTGCCGGATGAAATTGACAAAGGCGCGCTGGTTGTAGCCCTCGGCATAGTCCGGGCAATAGTCGATGAGCGCGTCGAACGCCGCAACCGCCCCTTCGAAATCGTAAGACGCGCGGCGGGTCATCCCCTCGTCGAGCAATTCCTGCGCGTGGGCATCCGGCGCGTCGGCCCAGAGAACCCACATCTCGTTGGACAGCAGCCGTGCATCCTGCTCGCTCTCGGCGTCCTGCACGCGGTCGAAAAGCGTGTCGAGCGCCGCGCCGTGATCGGGCGGGGCAGGACAGGCGAGCGCGCCCACAGGTGCGAGCAGGCACAAGAGCGGGAGGGCGACAACACGTAGCATGGTCTTTATGATGGCATGCAGCCGCGCAAAATCAAATCACATCGCCGAGCACGGTCTCCTTGACCGCCTGCATCGCCACGTAGGTCGAGGTGCTGGCCACGTGCGGCAGGGTCGATATCGCCTCGGCCAGGACGCGGCGATACTCGGTCATGTCCTGCGTGCGCACCTTGAGCAAGTAGTCGAAACTGCCCGCGATGAGATGCGCCTGCTCGATCTCGGGGATTTTCGCCACCGCCGCGTTGAACGCAGCCAGCGCGCTCTCGCGGGTGTTGTCGAGCCGCACCTCGACGAAACTCACATGATCGAGCCCCAGGCGGATCGGGTCAAAGAAGGCACGGTAGCCGGTGATGATACCGGCCTTTTCCAGCCGCCGAAGCCGCGCCTGCGTGGGCGATTTCGACAGCCCGATCTCGCGCGCGAGATCGGTGACGCTAATGCGCCCGTCCGCGGCCAGCACCCGCAGAATCGCCCGGTCGAACCTGTCGAGATCGGAATGGTCATTCTGGCTCATGATTATCCCCGTGAAAGACCGGATCGATCTGTCAAACCACATCAAACAGGAAAAGTCACCCCTGAACAGGTGTTAACATGGTTTGGCAATTCAAGGGGGATCCCATGCCTTACGACACCGACACGCGCCGCGCCATCGAGCTTGAGACCTATGCCGATGAGCGTGTCGTTATCGACCGGCTGACCGCCGTGGCGGCGCTCTCGGATGAGGATCGCGCCCGCATCACGGCGCGGGGCGCCGATCTCGTGCGCGCCATCCGCGGACAGGCGAGCCCGGGGCTGATGGAGGTGTTCCTCGCCGAATACGGCCTCTCGACCGAAGAGGGCATCGCGCTCATGTGCCTGGCCGAGGCGTTGTTGCGGGTGCCCGACGCCGAGACCATCGACGCGTTGATCGAGGACAAGATCGCACCGTCGGACTGGGGCCGGCACATGGGCCATTCCACCTCGCCGCTGGTCAACGCCTCGACCTGGGCCTTGATGCTCACCGGCCGCGTGCTCAAGGACGAGGCGCCGGGCCTCGTGGGCACGCTGCGCGGCGCGGTCAAGCGGCTGGGCGAGCCGGTGATCCGCACCGCAGTGGGCCGCGCCATGCGCGAGATGGGCCGTCAGTTCGTGCTGGGCGAAACCATCCAGAGCGCGATGGACCGCGCGGCGGGGATGGAGAAGAAGGGCTACAGCTATTCCTATGACATGCTGGGCGAGGCCGCGCGTACCGAGGCCGACGCCACCGGCTACCACCTGAGCTATTCCCGCGCGATCACCGCCATCGCGAATGCCTGCACGAACGCGGACATTCGCGACAACCCCGGCATCTCGGTCAAGCTCTCGGCACTGCACCCGCGCTACGAGGTGGCGCAGCACGAGACGGTGATGGACGTGCTGGTGCCGCGCCTTCGCTCGCTCGCGCTGTTGGCGAAATCGGCGCGGATGGGGCTTAACATCGACGCCGAGGAGGCGGACCGCCTGTCGCTTTCGCTCGACGTGATCGAGGCGGTGTTCTCGGAGCCCGCGCTCGCCGGATGGGACGGGTTCGGCGTGGTGGTGCAGGCCTATGGCCAGCGCGCGGGCCACGTGCTCGATTTCCTGTACGACCTCGCGACGCGGCTCGACCGCCGGATCATGGTGCGGCTGGTCAAGGGCGCGTACTGGGATACCGAGATCAAGCGCGCCCAGGTGGCGGGCGTCGACGGCTTCCCCGTCTTCACCTCCAAACCCGCGACCGACATCAGCTATATCGCCAACGCGCGCAAACTGCTCGCGATGACCGACCGCATCTACCCGCAATTCGCCACGCACAACGCCCACACGGCGGCGGCAATCCTCGACATGGCCACCGACAAGGGCACGTTCGAGTTCCAGCGCCTACATGGCATGGGCGAGGCGCTGCACGACATCATCCTGAAATCCGAGGGCACCCGCTGCCGCATCTACGCCCCCGTCGGCGCGCATCGCGACCTGCTGGCCTATCTGGTGCGCCGCCTGCTGGAGAACGGCGCAAATTCCAGCTTCGTCAACCAGATCGTGGACGAGAGCGTGCCCCCCGAGGAGGTCGCGCGCGACCCGTTCGAGGCGGTGAACGACCCCGTGCCGCACCTGCCCACCGGCCCCGAGCTGTTCCTGCCAGAGCGGCCCAATTCGCGCGGATTCGATCTGCGCCACCAGCCAACGCTGGACGCTATCGAGGCGGCGCGTGCACCCTTTGCCACCCAGGCCTGGCAGGCCGGGCCGATCCTTGCGGGCAAGGCCGATCCCCAACCGCCCGAGAAGGTCGAGAACCCCACCGACCCGGCGGATACCCCCGGCACCGCGGCATGGGCCAGCCCCGGGGATGTCGAAACCGCGCTTGCCGCCGCCGCACCGTGGGATGCGTCTGCCTCCGAACGCGGGGTGATCCTGAACAAGGTGGCCGATCTCTACGAAGAGAACCACGGCGAGATCTTCGCCATCCTGCACCGCGAGGCCGGCAAATCCATCCCCGACGCGGTGGCCGAACTGCGCGAGGCGGTGGATTTCCTGCGCTACTACGCGGCCAATGCCCCCGAGGACACGCCCGTCGGCACCTTCACCTGCATCTCGCCCTGGAACTTCCCGCTCGCCATCTTCACCGGGCAGATCGCGGCGGCGCTGGCGGCGGGCAACGCGGTGCTGTCCAAACCCGCCGAGCAGACCCCGCTCATCGCGCATCTGGGCGTGAGCCTGATGCACCGCGCGGGCGTGCCGAAAACGGCGCTGCAGCTTCTGCCCGGCGCGGGCGAGGTGGGCGCGATGCTCACATCCGATCCCCGCGTGGGCGGCGTGGCCTTCACCGGCTCCACCGACACGGCGATGAAGATCCGCAAGACCATGGCCGACAACCTGCGCCCCGGCGCGCCGCTCATCGCCGAAACCGGCGGGCTCAACGCCATGATCGTGGACAGCACCGCGCTGCCAGAACAGGCGGTGCAGGCGATCATGGAATCGGCCTTTCAATCCGCCGGGCAACGCTGCTCGGCGCTGCGCTGTCTCTACGTGCAGGAGGATATCGCCGAAAGCTTTACCGAGATGCTGACCGGCGCGATGGATGCGCTCGTGGTCGGCAACCCCTGGGATCTCAGCACCGATTGCGGCCCGGTGATCGACGAGGAGGCGCGCACGGGCATCGCCGAGCATATCCAGCAGGCGCGCGCCGAGGGCCGCCTGATGCACGAGTTGAAGACGCCCAACGCCGGCACCTATATCGCGCCGACGCTGATCCGCGTGAACGGCATCGCCGATATGGAGCGCGAGATCTTCGGCCCCGTGCTGCACCTCGCCACCTACAAGGCGCGCGATCTCGACCGGGTGATCGGGGCGATCAACGCCACCGGCTACGGGCTGACATTTGGCCTCATGACCCGGATCGACGACCGCGTGCAGCACGTCACCGAAGCCGTGCACGCAGGCAACATCTACGTCAACCGCAACCAGATCGGCGCCATCGTGGGAAGCCAGCCGTTCGGCGGCGAGGGCATGTCCGGCACCGGACCCAAGGCCGGCGGACCGCATTACCTCGCGCGATTTTCGGCCAACCCCGCCTCGCAAGAGGGCGAGAAATGGGACGCGGCGATGCCGGTGGCATCGGTGCAAGAGGCGCTCGACCGCGCCAACGCCGCGCCGCACGGCCCGCGCGAGGCGCTTGTCCTGCCGGGGCCGACGGGTGAATCGAACCGGCTCACCACCCATCTGCGCGCAGCGCTTCTGTGCCTCGGGCCGGGCAAGGAGGCGGCGAAGGCGCAGAAACAAGCGGTGGAGGCGCTCGGCGGCGTCGCGGTTGCGGCCACGGGCCGGGTGGATCCCGAAACGCTCGTCACGCTCGGCGGGATGTCCGGCGCACTCTGGTGGGGCAACGAGGCAGACGCCCGCGCCTACGCGGACGCGCTTGCGCGCCGCGCGGGGCCGATCCTGCCGCTTGTCACAGGGATGCCCGACCTGGGCCACGCCCTGCTCGAGCGGCATGTCTGCGTCGATACCACCGCGGCGGGCGGCAACGCGGCGCTTCTGGGCGGCATGTCCTGACGGCAGGGCTGGGCCCCGAAATCTTCAAAGAGACCACAGCGAAACTCTTGGGATTCCCTGAGATGGTTTGGTGGGGTATGTTTTGTCATGAGACAGAGTTTTTCGACCCAGCCCGCCTTGTTTGCTCCGCAGGAGTTGTTCGACCACCCGGCG
>NZ_PVWS01000041.1:0-20839 GCF_004126395.1 Roseovarius sp. A46
GCCAGCCTCATGCTCGGTCAAAATGCCGATGATCTGTTCTTCCGAAAATCTTGATCGCTTCATTGTCCGTCCCTTCGTTGGGTCGGACTCTAGTTCCAAGTGGAGGAAAAATCCCGT
Source organism: Roseovarius sp. A46 (assembly GCF_004126395.1). Lineage (NCBI taxonomy): Bacteria > Pseudomonadati > Pseudomonadota > Alphaproteobacteria > Rhodobacterales > Roseobacteraceae > Roseovarius > Roseovarius sp. A46. Next base: position 118 of record NZ_PVWS01000041.1, read on the forward strand.
GGCAGGTCACCACCTGCACGGCGCGCCTGTGGTGTGCCTCGGCAAAACCCCCGCCTTTCCTGATCTTGGTCGTGCATGGGTGTGTCGCGGTGGATGTGCGGGGTGTTGCTTCAGCCCCGCAACAGAGCGACGGCCGGGCGCGCCACTCTGCGCACCTGCCGGGAATAACATCCTCGTCCAAGGTCTGCCGGTGGCCGTTGCGTCGACGCGGAAAGAAGACGCCGACCCGACCCCGACTCTTGTAGGGCGCTTCCGCGCGTGTCGGGCTGCATCAAACCACCAAACCTTGAGATTGAACAACTAACGGGAGGTCTCGCGCTGAAGTTTGTGCCAGCGCCATGTTTGGAAGAGACCTCAGCGAATTGGTCAACCGGCAATGGAACCATGTGAACCACCAGCTCGATTCCGAAGAGGTCTACCTCCCCCTCCTGTTCGAAGACGAAGAGGGAAACGTTCGGGCCAATCCCTGGGCCCAGGGATTCTTGCTCGGGACCAATCTGCGTCCGGACATCTGGCGCGAGATCGTGGAGGATGAGACCGAAGGCGGGGCGATGGTGCCGATCTGGGCGCTTGCCTACGAGCATCATGACGACCCCGAGATGCGCCCTTTCGACGAACCTGTTACCGAAGATCAGCGCCAGGAACTGGTGATCGGTGCTGCCGCAGGCGTTATGCGCATGCACCGGTATTTTCTGAAACGCCGAGATATTTACACGCCCCCATCCAGAACATTCACCCGGTCAGGCGACAAAACCGGCCGCAACGACCCTTGCCCTTGCGGGTCAGGAAAGAAGTTCAAGCAATGCTGCGGACGCCGGGCCATGATGCACTGAGCCGGTCACGCGTAAACCGGATTCGGCCCAATGATTGCCAGCCTGGAGCCAATAATTCAGGCCAAAAATCAAGCCGGGCTCAGGATGATCGCTGATCGCTACAGCTTCACGCCAAGCTTCGGATCAGGTCCTTTTCTAACGCTTCGGTTGATCCGAAAGCGCCGAGCATGCGACGCTCTGAGAGAAGCAACGACTCGAGGGGTATGTCAGCCGAAGCGGAAGCATATTTCGAGCAAAGATGGTTCCGCGGCAAACCCACCTGGCATGCTCCTGCAATACGATGGAGCAGCACATTGCAAAGACCCGTTCTACTGGCTTCCGCCCTGACGCTTGCCGCCATTCCTGCCGCCGTTGCGTCCCAAGCCTCCACAGCCGGACAAACAATGCTGATCCTCGATGGATCCGGCAGCATGTGGGGACAGATCGAGGGCCGTCCAAAGATCGAGATCGCGCGTAACGCCATCGAAAGAATGACTTCGGACTGGCCTGAAGACCGCGATCTTGGCCTCATGGCCTATGGACACCGCCGCGAAGGCGATTGCAGCGACATCGAGGTGCTGGCCAACCCCGGACCGCTTGATCGCGGTGACCTCAGTGGGCTTATGGAAACGATCTCCCCGCGCGGCAAGACCCCGATCGGTGCCGCCGTGCGCGCCGCGCGCGACAGCCTTGGCGACGGGGAGGCCCCGGCCTCGGTCGTGGTGGTCACGGACGGGCTGGAGACCTGCGGCGCCGACCTCTGCGCCCTGGGCGAGGAACTGGCGCAATCGGGCACGCCGCTGACCGCCCATGTGGTGGGGTTCGACGTGGCCGACCCCGAGGGGCAGCTGGCCTGCCTGGCCGAGCGCACCGGCGGCCGCTACCTGGCCGCGGCCAATGCCGAAAGCCTGACAGAGGCGTTGCAGGACGTCAGCCAGCCGGCCCCCGAACCGCAAGGTCCGCTGTTTGAGGATGACTTCGACCGCGCCGAGCTGGGAGCGGAGTGGGCTGTGCAGCAGCCCGATCCGAACGGCTTCCTCCTCGACGATGGCGCGCTGATGACCATGACCGTCGTGCCGGGGTATCTCGGCAAGCCCGACCAGCCCAATGTCTTTTCCTGGACCGCCGCCGAACTGCCCGAAGGCGACTGGGAGATCGCCGCCGAGTTCACCGCCCGCATGGGCGAAGTGAAGTCCCTGGGCGGGCGCCGCGCTATCCTTCAAGTCGGACGCTATGCCGACCCGGACAATTACGTGGTGGCCGAGATCTACCGTCAGGGCAATTCCAACGACGACATGTGGCTCAAGCTGCTGGCCGTGACCGATGGCACGGAGACCAGCGACGCGCTGGAGATCGCCAGCGATTCCTGCTGTCCGCGCGACTTCGACCTGGCGCGCATCCTGTCCGACTTCGAGGAGAAGGGCGCGACGCTCAGCTTGGTCAAGACGGGCCGGGATTACCGTGCACGGCTGACCATGAACGGTTGGACCATGCAGGACGATGGCCCCGAGGTGCTGGAAACCCAGCCTGTCACCCTGCTTCGCACGCAAGGGCCGCCGGCGATCTTCGCGGGCACCATGGGGCCCGAGCAGACGCTGGCCCTGTTCGACCGGGTCCTGGTGCGGGCGCCCGCGAAATGATCCGGGCGTGGACCCGTCCCGCCCTGGTCCCGCCCGGCATGGTCAAGGTGCCGGGCGGCAACTCCACAATGTCAGCGGAGCTACGGAAAGTCATAAGACAAGCCGCCTTCCGTTCGAAAGCGACCGGGCTTTTCCATCCCAGTGCTGAGTGTCGGCGGCGCGGGTTATAGAAGCCGTTGATGTATTGGAACATGGCGATTTCGGCCTGCCGCCGGGGATCCATATGTAACAACCGATCAGGTTTATGAAAATTTTGCACGCGGTAGCTGGATGATCATGGTCCATTATGACTTTGCTTGCATTTTTCGCTAGCATTGCCTATCTTTGCTCCAATGAACCGCAAGACCCTTGCCGCCGTCTTCACCGATCCGGTGTCAGGCACCATCGAATGGGCGGCAGTCGAAAGCCTGCTGCTGGCCGCAGGGGCGCGGCTGATCGAAAGGCGCGGGTCACGGGTGCGGTTCGAAAAGGATGGCGAGGTCGCGATGTTCCACCGCCCGCACCCCGCGAAGGAAGCGAAAGATACCAGATACGCGATGCCCGCGACTTCCTGGAACGGATCGGAGTGAGACCATGCCCAACACCATGACCTACAAGGGCTATGCTGCCCGGATCGAATACGACGACGAAGACGGAATTTTTACGGGCCGGATTGCCGGTATCCGCGACAGGGTGGGCTTTCATGCCGATACCGTGGAAGGGCTGCGCGATGCCTTCCATGAGGCTGTCGAAGATTACATCGAGACTTGCGCCCAGATCGGCAAGGAGCCGCAGAAGACCTATTCAGGGCAGGTCATGTTCCGGGTCAGCCCTGACGTCCACCGCAAGGCCGCGATGGCTGCCGAGCTGTCTGGCAAGAGCCTGAACCAGTGGGCCGAGGAAGTGCTCGACCGAGCCGCAGGGTAACCCGCCTTCGCGTCCTCCGCCAACTGATACGGAACAGCAAGGTAAGGGCTACGACCAATCAGGTATGGCACCTCGTGCGGTTGGCTTAAATGCTCCTGCCAAGGTGACGGTCGAGGCTCTTCACCGGGTCGCTTGGCGGCTTTCGCGAGGTTACCCGCTCCTGCACCTTTTCCGACTTTGGCACGGGCCGCCGGGTTAGGTAATCACTCAGCGCCGTCATGAAACAGGTGACCGGGTGGTATAATGCGGCCAATGACGCGCAGTGCACCGGGATGTCACCGGGATGTCGGGTATTTTCTTGTCGAGGGTCGGGGTCGCCGAAGCACCCGCTCCAGTGCACTTACTGACTACGAGACAGACAGGCAGGCACTTTGACGATATGTCAGTATCTGCTACGATTGAGCATATGAAAGGGGACGCCATGCCAAATGTTCATCTGACCGAACCCATGCAGGATTATGTCAAAGGGCAGATCAAATCCGGGGCCTACGCCAATACCAGCGAGGTGGTGCGTGCCGGGTTGCGTCTGTTGATGGAAAAGGATGGCGCGCGTCAGTTCTACGCGCTGAAGGCCGGTCTCGAAGACGCCGCAGCCGCGGCGGAAGCGGGCGGCTTTTCCGATTTTGATCCCAAAGCCTTCGAGCCCGACGCGTTCACGTCATAGCCTCTATGACGATCAAACTCACGCATCTGGCACGACAGGATATCGAGGGCATTCGCACCTACACGGTGGAACAGTGGGGCAGGGCGCACTGGTTTGCATACTACCACGGCCTGGTTGCAGCATTCGAGACGAACGAGGCCAATCCGATGTCGGGACGCAGTCGCGACCTCTTCCGTAAGGGGATGCGCTCGGTGAACTACGGTCGACACATCATCTTCTTTTCACCAATTGCCGCGGCAGGCGACACGCCTGTCGTCTTGCGCATCCTGCACCAACGACGACATCTTCCGGCGATGGTCTATTACGATGGTCTGGACGGTGCCTGAGGGTCGCCCTGCCGCCACGCCCGACATTGGCCATGGGGAATTTCTGATCCTTCGCGTCCTCCGCCAACTGATATGGGACAGCAAGGAAGGGCCACAACCAATCAGGCATGGCGCCTCGTGCGATCGGCTTAAATGATCCTGCCCAGATGACGGTCGAGGCTCTTCACCGGGTCGCTTGGCGGCTTTCGCGGGGTTACCCGCTCCTGCACCTTTTCCGACTTTGGCACGGGCCGCCGGGTCAGGTAATCACTCAGCGCGGTCATGAAGCAGGTGACATCCTCGTCGGACCATCCAAACGGCTCGAACTTGGCCAACGAGAGATGCGGAACCAGCTTTAGGCCGCGCAACGCCTGATCCTGTGTCACCGCGGCCGTCATCGACCAGTCCGGGAACCAGCGATCCTCCAGCTTGCGCACGGTCAGAAGCTTGATTTCGGCATGACGGGGATCGCGCGATATGCGCCCGAACACGCGACGGATCTCTTCCTCGCCGCCTTCGAGCCATTGCAGGAAGGTGGTGTTGTCGTAGATCAATGCGCCCGTGAGCGCGTCACGGTCATTGTTCCGGTGCGAGACATCCAGGATCTCGTCGACCTGGTCGAACGAGAACCCCGTCGGTCTGGAGCAATACGCGATGCCCACCAAATCTTTCATGTTTCGCCTTCCTGCCAAGTGGTCTGGAAATCAAGTAGGATCCCGACCTGTTCCAGGACCGCGGGCTTCACTCATACATTCGTATTCCAGAGTGGGCTACGGGTCGCATGACAGTCCCGCCCGGTCAAGCGGGACAAGCCTCATCCCGGGCGGTGCGCCGCCGATGGCGTCATCCCCCGCACCCGGCTACCCGTTGACCATCTTACCTGCACAACCGCCCTGTCATGTCCGCGGTCAGCCGATACGCAAGACTTCCAGCGGCGGAACTGGCAGAGACAACCCCGACAACATCGCGAGAGCCTTCCAGCGTCACCGGGGCCCCGGATGTGCCCGAGGGCAGGGGGCAATCGAGCCGCATCAGGGTCTCTCCGGACATGGATTGAACCGAACAGGCGGTTTTCTGCAGCGCATGCGCCCTCGGCGCGCCGTATCCCTGCACCTCCACCCGTGTGCCCGGCGTCAGGGGTGCGTCGGTCAGGCGAAATCCGTCAGGATCGCCTTCGAGGCCGCACAGGGCGGCGATGTCGCGCCCCTTCATGATCCGGTAGGACGTGGCCGGCGTCCTGATATGCCGTTCCAACCGGCCGCTCTCATAGCCCAGCAGGAGATGGACGGTATCGGTCGGTATCTCCGGCAGGCAATGCGCGGCCGTGACCACCTGTCCATCCCGCGTGGCAAAGCCCGTGCAATGCCCTCGCGTTCTGAACCCGGCATGGTTCAGCCGGGCGATCTGCGGATCGGGGGGCAGGCGGATCTCTGCCCATGCCCCCGGACCACCAAGCAGGAATACGAGCAGGGACATGCCAGCAAGGACGGACCGGTGCGCAACGCGCTGCGCGATATGGTCTCTATCCGGGAAACAGACAGCTTTATTCCCTGAGAAATCTGGCATATGGCTCCCCCCGTCAAAGGACACGCGAGCTTGAACGGGATCTGTGCGGGTTTGGCGGCATGGCGGGCCTTCCGGTCCTTGATACAGGAACAAGGTGGCATGGTGTTCAGCAAATTCCGTAGGACCAAACCTGTATTTTCCGAGCAGGACCGGATCAATCTGCGCTGGTTCTGGGACAACTATCTCAAAAGCAAAACCCCATGGCTGCTCGTCGTGCTCGGGACAATCGTGATCCAGGGCGTGGCCTACCAGCAATTCCTGGCACTGACGGAGAGCGGTCTAAGGGTGATTTTCGAGAGCGGCAGCGTCTGGGAGCTGGTGCGGGTGTGCGCCACGGTTTTCATGTTGTTCGCCGTACGTGGCCTCATGTCTTATCTCAGCCCGCGCCTGTCAGTCTGGCTTGCCAGCGAAGCGGTCCTGCAGATGCGTGATGACATGATCGATCACCTGATGCGATTGGACCTGGCCTTTTTCGAGCGCACCAAAACCGGCGAGATCATCCTGCGATTGGTCAACCAGGCTCAGGATCTGAGCATGTTTGTTGGGCAGGCAACCGTCAACGCAATCCGTGACGCCGTGACAGTCTTGATCGTTTCCGGCTATCTCATTTACCTCTCGCCCCAGCTGTTCTTGGCAGCTTTGCTGGTCATCCCCGTGATCATTCTCCTGCTGCTCCAGGTCTCGGAGCGCATCAAGGTCATCCAGGCAAATGCTGAAAGCGCCCTGAGCAATTACATGACCGGGATCGACGAGATGGCGGGCGGCATGCGCACTGTGAAAATCTCCAACCAGGAACCCAGCGAGCGGTCCCGGTTGCGCAAGGCAGCCCGGGAAATCAGGAGCCTGACGGTTCGTTTGCAGGCGTCAGAGGCACTGGTGTTGCCATCCATCGATCTCTCATCGGCCTTTGTTTACGTGCTTGTCATCGGCGGAGGCGGATACATGGCACTGAACCCGGCCTACGAATTCGACAGTGCCGGGGTCATCACGTTTCTGCTCGGTCTGGTGCTCCTGTTCGATCCGGCTCGGATGGTGGCCCAGTTCTTCACCAAGCTGCAGGCAAACCTCATTCTGCTCGAGGGGGTGCACTCGCTCTTCCGGGAAACGCCGACCATCACCGATGCCCCTGACGCAGTCACGGAATTTGATACCAGCGGTGACATCGTTCTGCGCGATGTCGTGTTCCGGTATTCTGACACCGCGCCGTTGTTCGACGGGTTGAACATGACGTTCGAGGGCGGCAAGACCACGGCGATCGTGGGGTCGACGGGATCGGGCAAGACCACGATCCTGAGCCTGATCGCCCGGCTCTACAACGTCATCGATGGTCAAATCACGATCGGCGGCCAACCCATCGAGTCGCTCAAGGTTGATGCGCTGCGTCACTCCTTTTCCGTGGTCGCGCAGGATATCGTGATATTCAACAATTCGATCCTGGAAAACATCCGCTATGTCCGCCCCGACGCATCGGAGGGTGAAATCTGGGAAGCCGCCGAGCGGGCGGCCATCGCGGACCTGATCCGGCAACGGGGTGATGCGCCGGTTGGTCCAAAAGGGGCCCAGCTTTCCGGCGGCCAGAAGCAGCGTATTGCGATCGCGCGTGCGTTTTTGCGCTCAGCACCAATTCTGATGCTTGATGAGGCAACCTCTGCGCTCGATCAACGCACAGAGCACCGTATTCGGGGGACCCTGGCAGAACTGGGGAAGGGCAAGACGACGATCGTCGTGACCCACCGCTTGAGTTCCGTGACCTATGCAGACTGGATCTATGTCATGGAAGGTGGGCAAGTCGTGGAGCAGGGCACCCATAAGGAGCTTGTTGCTGCCAACGGGCTTTACGCCTCCATGTACGATGCTCAGAGAAATGACTACGGCACTGCGTCTTGAGCCCGGCCAAAACGCACCGGCCCCACGATCAGAGGTCGATGCGGTATTTGCTACTTGCCAAGTGCTTCAAGAACCCGGTCGAGCTTTCTGCCCTGTGCGCTGAGTGAGCTGGGCGCGTCCTTGACCAGCTTGTAATAGGCAGCCGGGTCATAGGTTGTCACGTCGAGATTGAGGTCCTCTACCGTCAACTGGCCAATCGAGGCCAGAATATTGTAAGACGAAAGTTGAAGGTCGATCTGGGCCTCGACCTGAACGATGCGCGCGTTGAGAAGGATTTGCTCGCTTTGCAGAATGTCGAGCGTTGTGCGTGATCCGAAGCGCGCTTCGTTCTTCACACCCTCAAAGCTCAATTCAGATGCCTTCACCTCGTCGCGGGATGACTTGAGGGTCAACTGGGCCGCTTGCATCCGGGCAAAGGCATTGCCGACCCTTTGCTCCACCTGGCGTGAGGCAGAAATCAACTCACCACGCGCGGCATCCCTCTGAGCGATGGCCTTGCGGATGGCTGCATTCAATCCCCCCCCCTGGTATATCGGTCCGGACATTTCCACGCCGACTTGTCCTCTGCGTCCAAAGTCCGTGCCAGACGTGATCTCCTCCTCGATATTGACCTCCCCAAACAGGTTGATAGTCGGAAGAAGTTCCTTTCGTGCAGCCTCTGCAGCGAGATCGGCCGCCTTGATCTGATGCTGGATTTCCTGGATCGTCGGATGGCTCGAAAGAGCGATGGACTTGGCCGCCTGCTCGGTCATGTCCGGATCGGGCATCTGCGAGATCGGCTTAAGACGGCCTGGCTCACGACCAACGGCCACTTTGTAGGCGTCACGCGCAAACTCGAGTTCTCTTTCGGCTGCCGTGAGACCGCTTTCTGCCGAAGCCAGGCGCGCCTCGGCTTGAAATACGTCCGTTTCCGTAATTTCACCGATACGAAACCGGTTCTCCGCCGCGTTGAGCTCCCTGCGGATGACGCTCAGGTTGTTGCGCCGCAGGTTGACGATATTCTGCGTCCTGATGACGTTGGCATGCGCCTGCACCGCGCGAAACAGGACTTCCTGCTCAATACTGCGCAGACGCTGACGCGTGGCCAGGACGGTCTCTTTTGTCGCTTCGGTCCTGAATGCGCTGCGGCCAAAATCGTACAGCAACCACTCTGCCGTGAGGCCGACCGAGAGATCGCCCTGATCGGTATCGAAATCGCGGCCAAAGCTGTCTTGCCCTTCGTCGTATACATAGCTCACGCGGCTCGACCAGCGCAGAATGGGGCGCAGTCTCGAGATGGCGCTGGCGACGTCCTCGTCGGCGGCGCGCAGGAGCGCGCGGTTTTGCTCTAGAAGACCGCTGTTCCTGTAGGCACTTTCCAGCGTGTCTGCGAGGGTTTCGGCATGGCTGCCTGTCGCAGGGAAGAGCCCGGCCAGACACATGAGGAGCACGCGAAGAGATTTCGTGACGTCAGCTTTCAGCATAACCATTCTTTTCAGGATCCTCCTGCTCATTCGCATCGAAGCCATCTGGAAGTCCGTCCATACTCTCTTACGACAACTTGACAGCAATGGGCGTGCCCAAAAATGTGCGCCACATACTACTTGAGCCCCCATTTGCACCTTGTATCAACCCTACTGGCAGAGCCAAGAACAAAGAAAATTTGCCTTGGACCATGGGCGGGTGTATAGTGACTTACTGGACACCTGCGTCCCAATTATCCCCGCCTCATCGATCGAGGCGGCCTGACTGCTGCCAATGAGGATAATATGCTGGCCGAACTGAAAAAAAGCACGCCGGAGGAGACCCGTGAACACCGCACGACTCTGGGGCTCTGGCTGAGATCACTCCGCGAGGAACGAGGGCTGTCGCAGCGAGAACTCGCCGACATCCTTGAGCTCGACTATTACACGTTCATCTCCCAGCTCGAGAACGGGCGCGGCAAAATTCCCGCGCATCGATATGTGGAGTGGGCACAAGCCCTCGGCCAGAACCCGCGGACGTTCGTCAAACGCCTGTTGAGCTACTATGAGCCGATGACTTACAGTATCCTTTTCGAGGACAAGACAGCATCGGAATAAACCCCGGATCCTGCATGATATCGTCTGCAAATACCCCGCAGCTCAGTCTCTGTATCGAGACCCATGAACGAGAGTGTTAGTTTTCCATGACTGATATCGTGAACTTTCCGGATCGCTCAGAGAGAGAGGACCGCAGGGAGTTCCTTCAGGACGAGAACGAGACTCTGCAGTTCGATGGCTGCAATGTTAAGGGGTTCTTTCCACCAGACGCCAGCACGTCCACCAATACGCGCGCGTACCGGGCGCGTGAGCGGTACTGGAGCAATCAGGAGCTTGCCGACCTGTTTCGTGTCAAACGGCTTCTCAGTGCCGCCGGCATAGCCTGTGAAACCGATCATGGCAGTACTGACGAAGGTGACCCGTGGTTTGTTTTTTGTGACGGTGCGGGTGAGGTGTTCATCCACCTGTGCCGGATCGACGCGGAATACCTGCTGGACAGCCCCAGCCTGTCTGCACCGCTGCGAGGCGCCAACTTTAACGAACTGATCGATGCCTTCACCCAACGTCACATCGGAGACGAGGCCCAGGTTTCGGAGCGCACGGGAAGCATCGAAAATACGCGGGTCGTGCGATTCCAGCGCAATGGCAAGGTCTTCATGCATCCGGCGACCATGCTTGCAGCTCTCGTCTGGACATTGTTCCTGTCATCAGAAGAGCTCGTCATGGTCATGCCCGGGTCGGCCGAAGACGAGATGGATGCGGTGGATGGGCTCGCAAGAGAGCCCCTCAAAGCGCTTGGAAGCGTGGAAACACCCCAGGAGGAGGCTGTCGATGATATGACAGCCAATCTTCTGCAGCCCCGGGTTTCGGGCACTGAAAAAGCCGACACCGAACAGACGGTCGCGCAGTTCTGGGGGGAGCTGAACGATAACAGTGACTCCAAGTTCAATTACAGCACCTATGCGTTTGGGCTGAGCGCCATCGCCATTTCGTTTGGCTTCATGTCTCAGGAGCAGCTGCCGGATATCGATACGGTAAACCTCACCGCCATTCTCTCGGCGATTTTTGAAAATGAGCAGGCCGAGATCGACGATGGCACACAAAAGGCATATCTCGACGTCTCTCGACAGGATCTGGATTTTCTCGCTTTCGTGCAGGACATCATCCAGGACTTGGACATTCTGCCCCCCAAGACGGACGTCGCCGAAAACGCGACAACCCCGAGCGAAGACCAAGCCCATCTCGCCAGCCAGATGCTACAGGCTCAGCAGGAAGACCAGGTGGACGCAGCTAACGGAGACAAGCTTGCGGCGACCAAGCAAAATGCCGACGTGGAGACGGCGAGAGCAGAAAGCTCTACCGTACCGGCCGAGCAAGCCAAGGCAGATAAGCCAGGCTCCACGATGGATGACGCCCCTGGCGCGGTCACCTCGGAAACCTCAGAGGCCTGGTTTGCCAATCTTGCCCTGGATGCAGTATCCGGAGACATCCTGAACAACCTCCAGGCCATGATGATTCAGAACACGGAGGTCCAGGCAACGTTCGAGGTGACCGAGAGTTTCTTCAACAAGACCAATAGCCTGATATCCAAAAGCACTTACGAATCGGGCCTGCCACTCAAGGAAAATGACACGATCGATATCTCCCAAGCCGCGTATAAAGGATATGCGCGCTATGATGAACATGCCCAGCAGATCGTGCAGTTCATCATGGACAATTCCCGGGATCTGGAAATCGTCGCGACCCAAGACGAGGTCATGTTCTTCGACTCTGCCATCATCGAAGCCGATTCAGACGACATCGTGGTCATGGCCTGGTCCCTGGAGAACGGTGATGTCATCGCCGCGATGGGACTACGCAGCCAGTTCGAGGGCATGGATTTCGTCGTTTGAGCACCAGCCCCCACTGCGACAGACGCGACAACCCGTGTCTATAGTCTCGAACGACAAAGCAGGCGTTTCATGGCAGATCCAGTGCTAAAAGGGGCGCGACAGTTCGCGATCTCCGTTGGAACCGGATGGTGGATCGTGTAGTGGCGGAGTGTTCGGGTTCCGGTGCAACGAGATCAGAATTTCCGATACCAATAGCGCCAAAGATCAGAGCCTGGGACAAGACAAGTGACGCGTATCGTTTACGATCTTACGGAAGTCTTCCTGGCATCGACAGGCCGCTTTCCATATTACGGGATCGTTCGCGTCGTCGAGGAGATCGGTCGGGAACTCTATCGTCTTGATCCCGACCTTCGCTTCGCGATCTTTTCTCACGCCTACAACAAGTTCTACGAGGTCTTTCCCAGCTTGGAGCGGGAGGACGATCGCGTTGATCTGAACGTCCCGCAAAACGTCCGACAAATTCACCATCTGCGTCGGCGCCACTATACGAAACACGTCGTCCGGGATGCGCTGCTGCCGATTGCCCATGGGCTGATCACCGCGATCAACCGCCGCCGCTGGCGCCAGGCAGGCCTGCAGATGAGCGAGATCGATATGAACGACACATTACTGATCTCCACCGGGCGCCCCAAACACATGGTTGCCGCGTTGGACGCGCTCGATACGGACGGTGTGTCCTATCGCTTCATACCATTGCTCCACGACATGTTTCCCCTGCATGAGTTCACCCCGGACGCTCCGAAAGCTTTTCCATTGAATTTCATCGGCGACAATCGGCTCGTGATCTCTCGCGCCGAGAAGATCATTGCGATTTCAGAGTTCACGAAATCCGATATCGAGAGCTATTCGCGGGATGGCCTTTTGCCGCCAACGCCGGAAATTGTCACGGTCCCATTGGTTCAGCAGTGCAAGACCAGCGGCGAGCCCGCTGTCCAGGCGCTGCCTCAGAAGCCGTATATCCTTACCGTCGGCGCGACGGTTGGACGGAAGAACCTGGAGGTGGTTCTGGACGCGCTTTTGATGATGCAAGAGCATGGGGACGAGGTGCCAGACTTGGTGCTTGCCGGTGCTCCAAGGAAGCATGTCGAGAAGTTTCTCGCCCGGGAGCGCTTCGACCCGATCCGCACCAATGTGCAGAAGGTTTGCAACCCGAACCAGACGGACCTGGTTCGCCTCTACGAGAATGCCATCGCACTCATTCTGCCGAGCCGAATCGAGGGTTGGGGGCTGCCGGCGGGCGAGGCGCTTTGGACCGGAACCCCGGCAATTTGCTCGACAGCACCCGTGCTTCGCGAAGTCTGCGGTGATCTCGGGCTTTATTTTGATCCCAACAAACCCGAAGAGCTCGTGGCGCATATAGAGCGCCTGATGCACGACGAAGCATTTGCGCAAGATCTTCGACAGCGCATTGCCGCCGCACGGCCACGTCTGCGCACCTGGGCAACAGTCGCCCGCGATGTCAGGCGGGTCTATACTGCCGAGCCGGCGCTTGTTGCAGCAAAGTAACGGTCGGATGATACTCCCGTCTTCTTTCCGCCAGGAAAGAAGACGGAGGCGTCCCGGCGTTCATTCCTCGATCATGCTTTTTCGCACGGCGTCCATGAGGGGTGCTGCCAGGAAGTTGACCACGGTACGCTCACCCATTTTAATGATCACATCCGCTGGCATGCCCGGAGTCAGGCGTCCCTGAATGTCCTCGGGAACCTCGCTTTCTTCCACCTCGATACGCGCGAGGTAGTAAGGTGGGTCTTGCGGGTTTTCGGGTTGAATGGTGTCTTCGGAAACGGAGTTCACATTTCCGAGCATGATCGGAGTCATGCGCGTCTTGAACGCGGTGAACCGCACTTCTGTCTTCATCCCCGGAACGACATTATCGATATCCTGCGGCGAGACCCGCGCATTCACGAGAAGCTCTTCGTTTTCCGGGACGAGCTCCATCAAGGTGTCGCCCGGTTTGACGACAGAGCCGACCGTATGCACTTTGAGGTTCTGGATCATGCCAGACCCAGGCGACCGGATTTCGGTCCGTGCCAGGATGTCCCTGGCCACTTTCTCACGTTGTTCGAGCTCGGAAAGCTCGGAGCGGACGTCATCCAGCTTGTCATTGGCATGCTGGCGGTATTCCTGCTGCACCTGAAGAATCTCGAACTTGGTTTGGTTGATCGAATTCCGGGCTTGTGCGATCTCGGAAATCACCTCTCCGTACGAGGACTCGATCTGGATCAGGTCGTCTTCGCGCTGTGACAGGACGTTGGTCTGGATGGCACCTTGTTCCTGGCCTTCCCGCATGCGCTCGACCATCTCCGTGAAGTTCTCGACCCGCTTTTCCAGGGCATCCCGCTGCATACCCAGGCCTTTGATCTGCTCTTCCGTCTGTTCGATACGACTCTCAAGGATGTCGATACGCGACTTCATGATCGACCGGCGTTCCTCGAAAATATCGCGCTGGTCGGCAATGACCTCTTGCACGGACTCTGACTCATCGTTGTTCAAAAGCTCTGCGGGCACCTCAAAGCTGTCCGAAAACTTGCGCTCCGCCAGAAGACGCGCCTCTGTAACTCTTGCCATATCGAGGCGTGTCTGGATCACTCCGAGATTCGAACTTGATTCCACGTCGCTGAGACGCATCAGCACGTCGCCCTCGTCGACCCTCTCGGCTTCTTTCACCAGGATTTCTCTCACCACCCCGCCCTCGAGATGCTGGATGACCTTTCGGTTACCTTCAAGCGATATCGTCCCTGGCGCGAAGACGGCGCTGTCGAGCTTGGCTACCGCAGCCCAGCCCCCAAAGACACCAAATGTGAGAAAAATGACCGCATACCCCATGATCATGAAAGGTCTTGGGTTCGGCTTTTTTGCAGTCTTTGCCATTGTGACAATGTCCTCTTCAAAGCGAGGGTGTTCAGGAGGATGACTTCAAAGAGCGGGCAGAGCAGCCCGCGTCTATGTCAGCTTTCCTTTTTCTCAGCGCTCGCCATGGGCACGACGGAAGATGCTCCAGACGCCGTGCCCGTCTTCTTGTTTTCGCCAGCCGATGCCGTCTGCTTTTGTTGCTGGAAAAAGTCCTGCGTGGGTGCAAACTTCTCCACCTGTCCGTCGCGCAGCATGACGGTCTTGTCAGAAAGTGCCAGAAGCCCTGCTTTGTGGGTCACCAGAACGACTGTCTTGCCCATTCTTTTCAGTTCCTTGATGCAATCCGTCAAGGCCTGCTCGCCGACACTGTCGAGGTTGGAGTTGGGCTCGTCCAGAACAATCAGACTGGGAAATTTGTAGACGGCGCGAGCCAGTCCGACCCGCTGTTTTTGCCCGCCAGAGAGCATGGAGCCACCATCTCCCACCTCGGACTCGTAGCCGTTCCCCAGCTTTTGAACCATATCATGCGCCCCGGAGAGCGTGGCTGCGGCGACGATATCGACATCCTTGGCTCCCTCCTCGAAGCGGGAGATGTTTTCCCCAACGGTCCCGCCGAAGAGCTTCACGTCCTGGGGCAAGTAGCCCATGTAGCGCCCGAGCTGATCGGGGTTCCAGTGCGGGATTTCGGTGCCATCCAGCCGTACCGCACCCGCCGCCGGTCGCATGGCCCCCACGAGATGGCGCACAAGCGAAGACTTGCCGGACCCGCTGGGACCGATGATGGCGAGAACTTCGCCTGCGTTGGCCGAAAAACTGATCCCCCGCAGCAAAGCTTCCCGCGTCCCTGGAACCGTCGCAAAAAGGTTTTCGACGACCAGGTTGCCTTTGGGTTCTGGCAATTCCGTCCGCTGCTCCTGCTCCTCCACACCATCGAAGAGTTTTTTCAGGCGCTTATGCGCGGAGCGGGCAGCGACAAACTGCTTCCACTGGCCAACCGACTGTTCCACAGGTGCCAAGGCACGGCCCATCACGATGGAGGCCGCAATCATGATCCCCGGCGAGATGATCTGATAAATTGCCAGATATGCGCCGGTACCGAGGATGGCCACCTGCAAGCTCATGCGAACGAATTTCGATGTGGCCATGATCGCACCGGCCCGATCGCTCGCCTTGGCCTGGTGCGCCAGCATGTCATCATGGTGCTTGTGCCAGCGGCTCGTCAGCTGCTTCTCCATGCCGAGTGCGCGGATGACTTCGGCATTTTGCAAGGTTGTCGCAACGAAGTGGTTGGCACCCTGGGATGCCTCGCCTGCATCCTGCAACGCGCCACGCGTGGAGAATTCATTGACCAGAGCAAGAATGAAGATGAGCACGGCACCAACGAGCGCCACCAGGCCGAGCCACGGATGGAAGGCGAAACACAGGGCAATGAATAGCGGGACCCAGGGCGCATCGAAGAACGCAAGGATGCCCTGACCCGTCATGAACTCACGGACCTTGTCGATATCCCGTAGGATCGCCTGGGAATTGCTCTGCGGATTGGCCGTCTGCTGTTGCACAACCCGGTGAAACACCGGGTTTGCGACGACATCGTCGAACTGCATGCCGGCCCGCACCAGAAGGCGTGACCGGATCATTTCGAGCAGGCCATAAGAAACCAGCAGGGCGATCGCGATGACCGTGATCATCACGAGCGTCATCTCGTTGCGGCTCGACAGAACCCGGTCATAGACCTGCAGCATGTAGATCGGGCCGACGAACATCAGCAGGTTGGTGAAAAAGCTGAACACCATCACCGCGACGAAGGTGGATCGGAACTTCTGATACGCGAGCTCTAGTGACGTTTTTTCGCGCATGTCAGACTGGCTCCACTGGGTCGCAAATTTTGGTTTAGTGAATTTAACACGGCTCTAGTTGGAATACCATCGGGCTGTCAATAACACCGAAGAGCAATGCACGGACGAGGTGCTTTTCTGCCGACATCGCATCCCGGTAAATTGTCTGAAAATCGGGAGCGCGTCAGGCAGAAACGTGGCCAAAATCAGCTATCGAAATCGAACACGAGGGTCTCCTGGCCTGCCTCTTCCAGAAAGCTCGGACCCGTGTCACTTGCAGGAGATGCAGCCTTGAGATTCTGCGCCCGCTTGAGCAACATGTCCAGCTGCCCGCGCGCAAAGATTTGCCCATAGGCGATGGCAAGCGGCGCACCTTTCAGTGCAGCAACCTCTTGCGGCGCAAGCGCGTCAAAGCGGGCCTTGTCGATCTGCAGAAGGCCCTTCACTTTTCCGCTCTTGTCCTGCGGCTCCTCGGTCCAGGGAACAAGCAGACCATGCTGATTGAGCGCCTGCACGGCCCGGTCGGTTGCCACCTGACTGAGGTGACACTGCTTGAGAAACTCCGCGTAGCGTTCGACCTCATCCGACAAGACGCCTTCCGCCTTGAAGAGCACCTGCCCCTGTTCTGGATCGTCAGTCAGGACATCGGCGTCGATGGCCAGCCCAAGCCGATCTTCCTCGAGCGGAATGGTCTTGAACGGGTAGCCCCGCAGCATGGCGGGTATATAGGAGCCATGCCAGCTGCCATCCCCGTTGAGATAGAGGTGGCGCTCCCCGCTCGCTCCGAGAAGAGCTACAAGCTGAATCTCACCACGAATTTCCGCGAAGGCCAGCACGTATTGCGCCACAGCCAAAGGCAGCTCGGCCTTGAGGATGGGCACCAGCCTGAAGGCTGCTGTGTGGCGCATGGTATCCGGTATCCAGAACCGGCTGTTGCGGTGCTGTTTGGCCGAAAGTGTCACCCAGTTTGCCATTGCAATCCTCCAGTCAAGTGATCCCGGTTTCAGGCGTCCTGCGGCATGGCAGACTGAAGTTGTTGTACGTAGACCTTGCGCGCGGTTTTGGTGATGGTCAAATCCCGCTCCAGTTGCTCGATCCGCTGGTCCACGACCCGGATATTGGCGACCTGCTGCTTGACCTCGTCGGAGAGATTACTGTCGTCATAGGTTTTTCCATCGATAGTGATCTTGGCCATGAGGATCTCCTTATCTTCATGAGTGAACTATACGGGGTTATAAACGCTCCCCGTCTTAAAGAGGAAGGCCCCCGGGAACCCGGGAGCCTTCTTTTTCAAATCATGCGATCGAGGATCGCCGATATCAACCGCTGATCAAAGGAAAGTACTCAGGTCGATGTTTGCATGCTCATCCGACCCAACCAGATTTACGTTGGTCAGACCATCAAGCGAGTCACCGAAGTCTAGGCTCCCGATCTCGGTCGCACTGACGCCTTCCTCGCCGTCATCCGCGCTGGCATCCCAAGAGAGTTCAAAGACCTTGTACTCGCCTTCGTTTGCCGCGTTTTCGACCATGATGACGGCCTTAGCGTTACCACCGACCACAGCCGCGTCCGATTGGTTGTCGCTCACGTCGAAGTTAACGTCATCGAACGCACCGTTGTCATAATCCCCGCTGCCATCGTTGTTGTTGAACAGCGCAGCAATGTCGGCACCAGACAGGCTATCGAAATCGGCAGGATCGCCGCCGTCATCGACGTACGTGACCGTGACAACCTCGTTTGCCTGCACCTCGGCCGGATTATCACCACCCGGATTATGGTTCAGCGTAACCGGGATCACAACTTCGGAGTCATCGGTGTCTGCAGGGGTACCTTCGTTGCCAGGGGAGACATCATACTCGCTGGTCAGGTAATCAGTGAAGTCAAGGAAGTCGAGACCAGGCGCGCCACCCTGTTGGGTGTTGCTTTGAACAACACCTTGATTGTTAAGCGCCACAATCTCTGCTCCAGTTGCGGTATCAACAAGGAACGATCCAGCTGCTGGGATATTTACATCATCCTTATTGCCAGCCGTCTGAGCCGTGAGCGTCAGAGTGTTACCATTTACATCAACGTCGTAGTCCATCTCAGCTGCGTTGATAGCATTAAGCTCAGATGCAACTTCCGCAGCAAGAGCAGTGCCATCGGCCAAGGGACCGTCGACCGTGATCACAGTATCGTTATTGGTCCCAGTGTCGTCATCACTGTCATCAAGGTTCTCGATGATGAACCGAATTGACTGGCCCGCCGGAACTGGTTGGGACAAAGTGAAAGATACTTCGAACTCTTCATAAACAAGGCCATCCACACCAGACGTGGTGAAGTTCATGATGGTGTCGTTGCCAAAGTTGGCACCTTCCATCACGATGGTCTCATTGCTGGCCCCGTTCAACATCGCGTTGTTGCCGTTGACCGTAAAGGCCGGAACCCCGTCTGCGACCGCGTCGGTCGACAGGACGATGAGATCATCGCCATTGCCGCCATTGATGACATTGTCGGTCTCCTTGTCGGAGGCCGTTCCACGCTCAAGACGGTTGCCTTCGCGCTCGCCTACATTCGGGCGGGTCGCTTGACCTCCATCACCATCGTCACCTTCAGCGCTCAGGCCGTCATACCAGGAGTCCGTGTTGTCACTGTCGCTGAAGTCGCTGATGTCGCCGAGATCGCTGAAGTTATTCAGGCCAGCGGCGGCATTGGCCTCTTGAGCATCGGTCACAGTGATGCTCGAGTCGTTGAACAAAGCTTGGGCTTCCGCTTCAACGTCAGTCCAATCATCCTGATCCGCCTGTTCGATCTCGATCCGCAGGTCACCTTGGCCGAACAGCCCTGAAGTTGTGGATTCTACGATCAACGTGTTGTTCGAACCCATACGCACCTCAAGCAACTCACCGAGAACCGGATCGCTGTTGATCGCCGTCATGACGGCAGCGTTGATGTCGCGCTGATCCCCGTAGAACTCGTTGCCATTGAGCAGGCTGTCGATCATGACGCTACTTTCATAGCCGTTCTCACCAGCCCAGGCACCATGCGGGGAGAAACCATCAGCCGCCATGACACCGCCACCGGCTTCGAGGCCGCCATTGCCATTACGACCACCGCCAGCTCCCGACAGGGTAACCGTCACGGTTGCGCCACCGATATAAGCCAGCGAGGTCGGCTCGCCCGGCAGATCGCCTTCAGGAGTGCCAGGGAGACCACCAGCAGCATCGACACGTTCAGCATCGAAGTTGAAAGCCCAGACTGCATAGTCTGCAGGGGCGGTTACTTCATCGCCATCACCAGATATGAAAGTCTGCTGAGCAGGTGCACCAGCAGTGATGATGACGTCATTGCCATCACCGCCATAGATATTGGCATTGCCAACACCGTTGACAGTGATGTGATCGCCATTGGCGCCACCATCGATAGTCACATTGTCCAGGATTGTCTGGTTCAGCTGCTGATTGTCGTCCGGCTTGTCGTCTGCCCCTGCCTGGAACGCAACGTTGATGTTATCGCTACCTGCACCAGTCGAAACATTCAGCGAAGAACCAGCATAGTCGGTCGCGTCACCATCAAGCTCGATGTCGATGTTATCGTTGCCCGACCCGGTGCTGTAGTTGAACGCGGTGTCTTCCTCACTGATCTTGGCATTCACGGTGATGTCGCCACCACCCATCGCGGACAGTGTCTCGACATTATTGATGTGACCGTCACCACCGATCTCGGACGTGCCATCTCCGAGCGTCAGATTGCCTTTGAAATCATCCGCATCGACCTTATCGAGGTTCCCGTTGAAGCCATTGCGCACCACGAGGCTCGCGAAGCTGTCGCCGTTCGCAAAGTCCTCATGCGTCGCGATGTTGACAACACTAAGCGCGCCCAGCGTCGACGTGATCGAGCCAACGTTCGACGGCTTGGCGTCTGCGCCGCTGCCACCAACACCCTTGACGGCGATGTTGAACACTTCGATGCCACCGGCAATGCCTTCATTGACCGACTGTGCCTTGCCACCGATGACGAGATCGCCACCTTCACCGCCACGGCCGACCTTCTCGAGCTCGACATTGACGCTGATCGGGAAGTCTTCCGTGCCGGGGTCCTNGACACCGACAGCAATCCGAACCCGGCGCGTCCGCTTCTCACGGGTCAGACCATCGTGATCACCAACAGCGGCCCGGAAGTTCTGGAAGCCGTGACCATGACGGCCACGGGCACCCAGCCCGCCGGCAAGGACTTCCACACCGGGTTCGACAACGAGGACCCCGGCACGGAAGACTTCCCGATCAGCGTCAATGTCGAGCTCGAGAAGGTCGGCCGTGGCGGTGAAGGTGGCGATCTCGTCATCGGTGGCAAGGCACAGTCGGTCAATGAAGGCATTGCCGG
>NZ_PVWS01000042.1:0-19806 GCF_004126395.1 Roseovarius sp. A46
CCTTCTTCTTCATCGCATCACGCAGGCTGGGAAAGGCGGGCTGTTTCGGCATCGGCAGGACTCCTCTGGCGGACGCCCCAAACCTATCAGATTAGGCAGAAAGTCGCAGGTTTTTCAGACGTTCCCTGACAAGAGCATTTCGGAGCCTTCAATCACTTGAGTTTTCTTCCTACTCTATATTTCTGGACGCACTGAAGCTGGATAACTTTTCCCAGGGAAATTACCTGTTCTCACATCTTTTCATCATAGTGCCACGCGCCATTTGGCCCGGAAAGGCGGAGTCCATCGGTATTTATACAGCAGAACGATCCGGATATGTTTACAACAATGTAGGCTTGAACTCATTCTTCAATGCCTATGCTGATTATGGGTTTTTCGGGCTTTTCCTGTTTAGCATGCTTTTTGGCATTCTCGCCAAGAACCTAAATC
Source organism: Roseovarius sp. A46 (assembly GCF_004126395.1). Classification (NCBI taxonomy): domain Bacteria; kingdom Pseudomonadati; phylum Pseudomonadota; class Alphaproteobacteria; order Rhodobacterales; family Roseobacteraceae; genus Roseovarius; species Roseovarius sp. A46. Next base: position 430 of record NZ_PVWS01000042.1, read on the forward strand.
CTGCATTCGAGTTGGCATCCTTCAGGAATCGTCGCTTCATGTATGGCGTCTTGTTCACCGGAATGACCCCGATGTTTTTTCGGGGGGACCTGAGCACAGCGATGCTCGCACTTTATCCGGCAATACTTGTGTATGAGGCCATACGTTTTTCAACGAGGTTCCGGTTAATGTCAGGCGTTCGTTGAATGAAGCTGCGCATCGCCAACGTCATTGAGGAAGGCAAACTCGGTGGGCCGCAGGTGCGGATGGTGCGGGTGGCGGCGGCGCTCAATGACCGGGCCGAGACGCTGATCGTCATGCCACGGGCCAATTCCACCCCGTTTCGCGAGATGTGCGCGCGCCATGGTGTGCCTTATCGTGTCCTCCCGCTCACCCGGATCACCAGGGAATGGCGCGCGGCACTGGCATATATCCTGTGCTCACCTTGGGAGGTGTGGCGCCTCGTGCAGCTATTCCGCCGCGAGGGCGTCGACCTCGTGCACGCGTCGGGCGGTAGCTGGCAGGTGAAGGCGGTGATCGCGGCACGGCTGGCTGGCATCCCCTCGGTCTGGCACCTCAACGACACCTTGATGCCCGGCTGGGTGCACGCGCTGTTCCGGAGGGTCGCTCCCTTGGCGGTGGGATTCATCTACACATCCCGAAGGGTCAGGGCGTATTATGGCCGATACGTGGGCGCGGACAGGCCATTTGCCTTTGTTCCGCCGCCGGTTGACGTTCATGAGTTTCGCCCAGACGCACCCTGCCCCGGAGATGAGCAAGCGATTGCCCGGTTCGGTGACGGTCCGGTCATGGTTACGGTTGGCAACGTCAACCCGATCAAGGGGTTTGAGACATTTATCCGTACCGCAGCGCGATTGCGCAGCTTCGGGCATGGGGTCCAAGCGGTGATCGTCGGCCCGATCTTCGATCGCCAGCGCGCGTATCACCGCAGGCTGATGGCGCTGGCCCGGAACCTTGGCCTCGACAGCATCCATTTCGTCGGCGGCCGCTCGGATGTGCGCCCATTCCTGGCACGCGCCGATGTCTATGTCTGCCCTTCGCTGTCCGAAAGCTGGGGCATGGCGCTTTGGGAGGCAATGGCGATGGCCCGCCCCGTGGTCAGCACCGATGTCGGCGACGTGGCCCGCCATGTCCGCGATGGCGAGGCCGGGTTCATAGTGCCCGTGGGCGACGATGCGGCGATGGCCGAACGCATTGCTCGGCTGCTCGACGACCCGGACCGACGGGCCCGGATGGGCGCGGCCGCGCGCGAGACGGCGATGGCATTCCAACCGCAGGAGATTGCCGGGCTGACGCTTGGGATTTACCAGCGTGTAAAAGAGAATGGCGCATCCGCAACTGATGGAAAGGGGTCGTGAGGGCGCGGGCGGACGTTCGTTACGTTGTGGATGATATCGGCCGGGAGGCCGCCGGTTTCGACCGCAGGGACATGGACGTGCTCGCTTCAGGGCGGTATGTGCTGATTCAAACGACGCAGTGAAACAGGAAAGGGGCGGGCGTGAAAATTTCCATCATCATGGCCGCTTACAACTCGCAGGCCACCATCGGCCGGGCCATCGGGTCTTTCCTCGCGCAGGACCATCCCGACAAGGAACTTGTCGTCATCGACGGCGCCTCGCACGACGATACCTGCGCCATCGCCAAAGGCTTTGACAGCCCGGCGATCAAAGTTTTCAGCGAACGCGACGAGGGCATCTATGACGCCCTGAACAAGGGGATCGCGCAGGCAGACGGCTCTGTCGTCGGGTTGTTGCACACGGACGACCTGTTTGCGCGGCACGACGTGCTGTCGCGGGTGGCAAGTATCTTCGACAGTGGCGGCATGGATGGTGTATACGGCGATCTGGAATATGTCGCCCGCACCAATCCCGATCGCGTGATCCGCTATTGGCGTTCGGGTGCCTACCGACCGGCCCTGTTGAGGAAGGGGTGGATGCCGCCGCATCCGACCTTGTTTCTGCGTCGCGAGGTCTTTGACAAGCACGATGCCTATGACACCGGATTTCGTATCGCTGCCGATTACGAAGCCATCCTGCGCTGGCTGGTCAGGGCCGAACTGAAATTGGCTTACATAGCGGATGTCCTGGTGCGGATGCGCGTCGGCGGCGAGAGCAATCGTTCGCTGGGCCGCATCCTTCGCAAGAGCCGCGAGGACCTGTGCGCCATCCGTCGGCACGGGATCGGGGGTATAGGGGTACTGGCGGCCAAGAACGTCGGCAAGGTATCACAATTCATGCGGCGCGACCGTGGTAAAGATGTTCAGGCAAGGTAAGATAATCCCATGAAAAAGGCACTCATCACCGGCATCACCGGACAGGACGGATCGTATCTGGCAGAGTTTCTGCTGGAAAAGGGCTACGAGGTGCACGGCATCAAGCGCCGCGCCTCGCTGTTCAACACCGCGCGGATCGACCACATCTACCAGGATCCGCATTCCAACCATCAACGGCTGAGGCTGCACTACGGCGATCTCACCGACAGCTCCAACCTCACCCGCATCCTGAGCGAGGTTCGGCCCGACGAGGTCTATAACCTCGGGGCGCAAAGCCACGTGGCAGTGAGCTTCGAGTCGCCCGAATACACCGCCGACGTGGACGCCATCGGCACGCTGCGCCTGCTCGAGGCGATCCGCTTCCTCGGGATGGAAAAGACGACGCGCTTCTACCAGGCTTCGACATCCGAGCTCTACGGGCTTGTGCAAGAGACGCCGCAGCGCGAGACGACGCCGTTCCACCCGCGCTCGCCCTACGCGGTGGCCAAGCTCTACGCCTACTGGATCTGCGTCAACTATCGCGAGGCTTACGGGATGTATGCCTGCAACGGCATCCTGTTCAACCACGAGAGCCCGCGCCGCGGCGAGACCTTCGTTACCCGCAAAATTACGCGCGGCATGGCCAATATTGCGCAGGGACTGGAGGACTGTCTCTACATGGGCAATATCGACGCGCTGCGCGACTGGGGCCATGCACAAGATTACGTGCGGATGCAGTGGATGATGCTGCAACAGGACGCGCCCGAGGATTTCGTGATCGCCACCGGCAAGCAGTATTCGGTGCGCGAGTTCATCCGCTGGACTGCGGAGGAGCTGGGCATTTCACTCAGCTTCTCGGGCGAGGGGGTGGACGAGATCGCCACCGTCACGGACATCGCCGGTGACAAGGCCCCGGCGGTCAAGCCCGGGGACGTGATCCTGCGCATAGACCCGCGCTATTTCCGTCCCGCCGAGGTGGAGACGTTGCTGGGCGATCCCACAAAGGCCAAGGAAAGACTCGGCTGGGTACCCGAGATCACGGCGCGCGAAATGTGCGCCGAAATGGTTGAGGAGGACCTGCGCACCGCACGGCGGCACGCGCTGCTCAGGGAACACGGCATGGACATGCCGGTCAGTTTCGAGAACGGGTGATCGCGATGCGCGTCTACGTGGCAGGGCACAGGGGCATGGTGGGCGGCGCGATCCTGCGGCGGCTGGAGGCGCGGCGCGCGGCGGGGGAGGAGATCAACCTGATCACCGCCACCCATGCCGAGCTTGACCTGACCGATCAGGCGCAGGTCGCGGCGTTCATGGCCGATCAGCGCCCCGACGTGGTGATCCTCGCCGCCGCGAAGGTGGGTGGCATCCATGCCAACAACACCTACCCCGCCGATTTCATCTACGAAAACCTGATGATCGAATGCAACGTGATCCATCAGGCATACGCGGCAGGTGTGCGTCGGCTGTTGCAGCTTGGGTCGTCCTGCATCTACCCGCGCGAGGCTCCGCAGCCGATGCGCGAGGATGCGCTGCTCACCGGCCCGCTGGAGCCCACCAACGAGCCCTACGCCATCGCCAAGATCGCGGGCATCAAGCTTTGCGAGAGCTACAACCGGCAGCATGGCACCGATTACCGCTCGGTCATGCCAACCAACCTTTACGGCCCCGGCGACAATTTCCACCCTGAGAATTCCCACGTCCTGCCCGCCCTCATCCGTCGCTTTCACGAGGCAGCGGAGGCGGGCCGCGAGGAGGTCACGATCTGGGGCACCGGGCGGCCACGGCGCGAATTCCTGCACGTCGATGACATGGCAGAGGCATCGCTCTTCGTGCTGGACCTCGACAGGGACCGCTATGACGCCAACACGCAGCCGATGCTGAGCCACATCAACGTGGGCACCGGCGAGGATATTGCCATCCTCGACCTCGCGAAGATGGTGGCGCGTGTGACGTGCTTCGACGGGCGGATCACCACCGACCCCACGAAACCCGACGGCACCATGCGCAAGCTGATGGATGTGAGCCGGTTGGCGGATATGGGCTGGCGCGCAAGGATCGGGCTGGAACAGGGCGTCGCGGACACGTATCGGTGGTTTCTGGAAAACCTCGACAGGTTTCGCGGCTGAGACGCGGCAGGGAGGACGCAAGGATGACACAGGATATTCACCCGCTTCTGCTCTGCGGCGGATCGGGCACGCGGCTCTGGCCGCTGTCGCGCAAGAGCTATCCGAAGCAGTTCACCCGGCTCACGGGCGAGGAAAGCCTGTTTCAGGCCTCGGCGCGGCGTCTGTCGGGCCCCGGCTTTGCCGCACCCGCGATCGTCACCGGGTCGGATTACCGCTTTGTCGTGACCGAGCAGTTGGCCGCCGTCGAGGTCGCCGCCGCCGCCACGCTGATCGAGCCCGAGGGACGCAACACCGCCCCCGCGATTCTGGCCGCGGCACTGGAGCTGCATGCGCGCGCGCCGGGCGCACTGATGCTGGTCGCACCCTCGGATCACGTGATCCCGGACGCGGAGGCGTTTCGCGCCTCTGTCATGGCGGCGGTCCCGTCGGCCGAGGCGGGACAGATCGTGACATTCGGTATCCGCCCCGACAGGGCAGAGACGGGCTATGGGTGGCTCGCACTGAGCGAAGCGCCAAAAAACGGCTTTGCCCCGGTGCCGCAGCCGCTCAAGGGCTTTGCCGAGAAACCCGACGCGACAACCGCCGAGGCGCTGCTATCGGGCGGGATGCACCTGTGGAACGCGGGCATCTTCCTGTTTGCCACCGGCACGATCCTGTCTGCCTTCGAGAACCATCAGCCCGGGCTGCTCGCCGCCGTGACGCGCGCCTTCGAGGAGGCCGAACGCGACCTGCATTTCCTGCGGCTCGCGCCTGCACCCTGGTCGGAATGCGATGACATCTCCGTGGATTACGCGGTGATGGAGAAGGCCGAGAACCTTACCGTTGTCCCCTTTGGCGGCGCGTGGTCGGACCTCGGCGGCTGGGACGCCGTGTGGCGCGAGAGCGGGCCGGATGCGGGCGGCGTGGTGACCTCGGGCCCGGCCACCGCCATCGACTGCACCGATACGCTTTTGCGCGCCGAGGATGAACAGCAGGCACTGGTGGGTATCGGCCTGAGCGACGTGATCGCTGTGGCCATGCCCGACGCGGTTCTGGTGGCCCACAAGGACCGTGCGCAGGACGTGAAACAGGCCGTCGCCGCGTTGAAGGCGCAAGGGGCCAAGCAGGCCGAGACCCTGCCGCGGGACTACCGCCCCTGGGGCTGGTTCGAGAGCCTTTCCGTGGGCGGACGGTTCCAGGTCAAGCGCATCCATGTCAATCCCGGTGCGGCGCTTAGCTTGCAAAGCCATCACCACCGGTCCGAGCACTGGATCGTCGTAGAGGGCACCGCCCGCGTGACCATCGACGACACGGTAACGCTCGTGAGCGAGAACCAGTCGGTCTACATCCCGCTGGGCGCGGTCCACCGGATGGAAAACCCCGGCAAGGTGCCGATGGTGCTGATCGAGGTGCAGACCGGCACTTACCTGGGCGAGGACGACATCATCCGATACGAGGATGTCTATGCCCGCGGGCAAGGAGCCAAGGGGTAATCAGGCCCAGCGCCCGATCGCCGTCACGGTGACCTCTGGCGCGCCCGGCTGACTTAGCGCCGCCATCGCGCGCAAATGCCCCGCCGTCTCGTCACCCGCCCGCGTGGCGATCCAGACGCCAGATGCGGTGGTGGCACTGGCCGAAACCGTGGGCCGCGTGCCCAGCGCGAAAGGGGCGGGATAGCTCCATGCCGTTTCCGCCACCCCGGCAAAGAGCGCGCCGTGCGCGGTGTCGGGGGCATCAAGGGTGAGCGTATGGCGACAGATCTGCGTGCCGTCAGGATAGCGCAGCGCCTCGCCATCTGGTCCGGTGCTGCGGGTGACGTTGTGCGCACCCTGCACCGCCTGCCACACGCCCCACGCCCCGCCCGAACGGGTGCGAAACGCTAGCGCCGCGCCATCCGCGCCGATGAATATCTGCACAAGATCGTCCGCACCGAGCCGCATCGACAGGCACAGCCCTGCTATCGCCCCTGTGGGGCGCGGGCCAAGGGTGGTAGCATCCACGGCATAGCTGCCCGCGGGCTGCGCCGGGTCGTCGAGATCGGCCATCACAGGCACCGCCCCTGCTCCGTCCTGCCCCCAGCCGAAGGCACCGGTCACCATGAGCCGCCCGGGCGCGGCGTCGCCCGCGTCCGCCTGCACCGCCGCGCCGGTGGCGAGGCCCGTGGCGGCGTCAAGGCTCAGCGCCGTCACCCAGGCCGCCCCGTCCGCGCTCACCTTGACGGCGAAATCGTCGTTGCCGCTGTTCCCCATCTCGGCGCGCCCGCCAAATCCCGTCTGGAACAAGAGGCTCGCGGTATCGGCTGCACTGGCCTTGTTGATCTTGAGCTGATGCCCCGCCCCCTCGTGGTTGAGAAGCGTGGCGGGTGCCGAGACGGTGAGCCGGTTGGTGGTGTCAAAGCCGGCATTGATGCCCACCCCGTCGAGATTCTCCAGAACCGGCGAAGACAGCGGCACCCAATCGGTGCCCGCATGGCGAAAGAGCCGCCCGTCGCTCTTGTCGATGGCGAGCCAGCCCTCGCCTGGCTCGACAAACAGCCAGCTTTCGTTGACGAAGGCGGCGAGCATCCCCGCCTGCCCGGCCCATGCCCCGGTGGGCGCGGGCCCCAGCGCCCAGACCTGCCCCGCCTGCGGCAGGGCCGGGGGCGTGGCCGCGCCGATTCCTTCGACCGCCAGTTGCACCGCAATATCGAGCCGGGTCAGCGCCTCGTTATGGGTCACGTGTTTCTGCGCCTGCGAGGGCAGGATGAAGGGCAGCGACAGGCGCGGTGAGGTATCTGGCATTGGGGCACTCCGGGTTTTGAGGCATCTCTCGGGACGTGCCCAATCTTGGAGCGATGTCTTGCCAGTCCGTGAACGTTGCGCGCGGTGCTCAGCCCGAGAGCCGCGCCACCATCGCGCTCGCCGGATCCACCAGCGCCTCGATCACGTCGAAATGGTGCCTGCCTCTCGCGATCTCGAGCGGCGCGCCCCAGGCCTCGGACAGCCAGCGCGCCTGGTCGAGGAAGGCGGGCAATTCATCGCCGCCGACCCAGACCGAGACCGGCACCGGAAGGGGGCGCATGAGCACCGGGCTCTCGGCCTCTGCCGCGGCCTCATCGAGTCGGAACTGTTCGTTCATCGAGGTGCGCAGGAGCGGGCGCAGGTCCGAGACCGGCGAGATCGGCGCGACGTGACGGAGCCGCGCCGCCACCTCGGCTGGCAGCACGCCGGGCACCGCCATGCGCGCCACGAGATGCCCGCCCGCCGAATGCCCGGCAAGCGCAACCGGCCCTGCCACGCGGTCTGCTGCCATCGTCACCGCCTGCGCGATCTGGCGGGTGATGTCGGCGATGTGCACCTCGGGGCAGAGATCGTAGGACGGCATCGCCACCGCCCAGCCGCGCGCGAGCGGCCCAGCCGCGAGATGCGACCAGAACGAGCGGTCGAAGCGCAGCCAGTAGCCGCCATGCACAAAGACACACAGCCCCCGCGCCGTGCCCCCGGGGTGGAAGAGATCGAGCGCCTGCCGCGCGCTCTTGCCATAAGGCAAGCCAAGTTCCGCCTGCCTCGCATGCCGCACGCGAAACGCCTCTGCCGCCACTGTCCAGCGCGCGGGATACTGCGCGCCGCCCGGGATGTTCGGCACGTTCGCATAGGCGTTGTCCAGTTCGCTCATCCCTTTGCCCCTCTCTGGCCCTAGACATTCCTAGCCCAAGCTGCTTTGGCTTTGCGAGAGCATTCGACATCGCAAGAGGACCGCGCCATGACCACGACCGACCTGAAATCCATGCTGAACGATCCCGCCCTGCTGGCGGAGAAGGCCTATATCGGGGGGCAGTGGGTGGATGGCGACAACGGCACGTTTCAGGTCACCAACCCTGCCCGTGGCGACGTGATCGCCAACGTCGCCGATCTGAGCCGCGCGCAAGTGGCTCATGCCATCGCCACCGCCGAGGCGGCGCAGAAGGAATGGGCCAAATGGACCGGCAAGGAACGCGCGGCGGTACTGCGCAAGTTCTTTGACCTGATGATGGAGAACCAGCACGATCTCGGCGTGATCCTGACCGCCGAGCAGGGCAAGCCGCTGGCCGAGGCCAAGGGCGAGATCGCCTATGGCGCCTCGTTCATCGAGTTCTTTGGCGAAGAGGCCAAGCGCATCTATGGCGAAACCATCCCCGGCCACCAGCGCGACAAGCGCATCACCGTCATCAAGCAGCCTATCGGCGTCGCCGCCTCGATCACGCCGTGGAATTTCCCCAACGCGATGATCACCCGCAAGGCCGCCCCCGCGCTGGCCGCCGGCTGTGCCTTTATCGGGCGGCCCGCGACGGAAACACCGCTTTCGGCCACGGCGATGGGCGTTCTGGCCGAGCGCGCGGGCATCCCGGCGGGCGTGTTCAACATCGTGCCGTCGTCAAGTGCGAGCGACGTGGGCAAGGAGTTCTGCGAGAACCCGGGCGTGCGCAAGCTCACGTTCACCGGCAGCACCGAGGTGGGGCGCATCCTGCTGCGGCAGGCCGCCGACCAGGTGATGAAATGCTCGATGGAGCTGGGCGGCAACGCGCCCTTCATCGTCTTTGACGATGCCGATCTCGATGCGGCGGTCGAGGGCGCGATCCTGTGCAAGTTCCGCAACAACGGCCAGACCTGCGTCTGCGCCAACCGCATCTACGTGCAATCGGGCGTCTACGACGCGTTCGCCGCCAAGCTCCAGGCGGCGGTGGAAAAGCTCAAGATGGGTGACGGGTTCGAGGACGGGACCACGCTGGGACCGCTCATCAATGCCGACGCCATCGAGAAAGTGCAGGAGCACGTCGCAGACGCCACCGCCAAGGGCGCAAAGGTGGTGATGGGCGGCGGCACGCCCGCGCAGGGGCCGGGTCATTTCCTGCCGCCCACGATCCTCGCGGATGTGACGCAAGACATGCTGATTGCCACCGACGAGACCTTTGGCCCCCTCGCGCCACTCTTCCGTTTCGAGGACGAGGATGACGTGATCGCCATGGCCAATGACACGATATTCGGCCTCGCCTCGTATTTCTACGCCAAGGATCTCAGCCGCGTCACCAAGGTGGCAGAGGCACTGGAATACGGGATCGTTGGCGTCAATACCGGCATCATCTCGACCGAGGTAGCCCCGTTCGGCGGGGTCAAGCAGTCGGGCCTGGGCCGTGAAGGCAGCCACCACGGCATCGATGAGTTCCTCGAGATGAAGTATGTCTGCATGAGCGTGTAGAAAATCGCCGCTTTGGCCGAACCCGGAGTGACGCTACGCTGTGCGCGTGGCGTCATCTCGAAAGAAGCGGTCATGATTCGATTCCTTGCCCTTGCCCTTGGCCTGACGATCGGCGTGGCCGCGTCGTCTGCGAAAGAGGCGGCGGAATCACGCGTCGTGACCGGCGCGCTCACCTACACGCAAAAGATCGCCCTGCCGCCCGGCGCGCGGGCGATGGTGCGGGCAGAGGGCCGGTTTGGCGTAACGCTGGGCGAGACCGAGTTTGCGGGCGACGGGCTAGAAATGCCGCGCCGCTTCACCGTCGAGGTGCCGCCCGGGCTCTCGGGGACGGTGCGGGCGCTGATCGAGGTGAACGGCGCGCCGAGGTGGGTCATCGAGGGTATCCCCTTCGCCGCGGGCGCGGAGCCGGTGGCGCTGGGTGATGTGTTCCTCAATCCCGTGAGCCCGCTCGCATTCGCCACGGATTTCATTTGCGGTGACGTGGGCGTGTCGATGGGCATGCTGGGCGACGAGGCGGTTCTGCGCGCCGAGGGCCGCGACATTCCCCTGGCTCAGGTCGAAACGGCCTCGGGGGCGCGCTATGACGCCGTGGACGAGCCCGGCACGAGCTTCTGGAGCAAGGGTGACGCGGCAATGGTCCGGCTCAACGGTCGCGACCTGCCCGAGTGCGACAAGGTGCGGCCGCCCGCCGAACGCCCGTACCGCGCGCGCGGAAACGAACCGGGCTGGTACGTCTCGCTTGACGGACAAACCGCCGAGATCGTGGCTGACTACGGCGAAATCACGCGAGAGGCACCCCGCCCCGAGGCGCGTGCCATGCCCGGCGGGTATGAATTCGACCTGTCCGGGGCCGATGCCCGCCTGCGCGTCGAAGAGCATCTGTGTCACGACGACGCCACCGGCATGCCCTATCCCGATACCGCGTACCTTGCGCTCGGCGACCGGGAGCTGCGCGGCTGCGGTGGCGATCCTGCCGATCTGCTTACCGGCGGCGCATGGCAGATTACCGCCCTCGGCGATGCCGCACTGATCGAGCCGGAGCGCCTGTCTCTGAACTTTCTCGATGCCGGGCGCGTGGCGGGCAGCGGTGGCTGCAACCGCATCGCCGGTGGGTTCAGCCTGTCGGGCGAGGGTCTGCATTTCGGGCCGATGGCCAGCACCATGATGGCCTGCCCCGAGCCGCTGATGGAACAGGAACGGCGGATGCTTGATGCACTTGAACAGGTCATGGCGTTCGATGTGGACACACGCGGACGGCTGCGGCTCTTGGCCGAGGATCGCCAGACCGTCCTGATCGAGGCCGCACGACCCTGAACAAGAGTGCGCGCCCATATTACGGGTCGATATCGACTCGAAAGGTTTTATCGCCCCATCCATCGACCGAGCAATGCGCGCGGATATGGATCCTGCGCGTGCCGTCGGGCAAATCGAGATTGGTGAGCGAGCGAGTGAACGGCTGCTCGTTCACGTGCGGATGATGCAGCAGCCGGTAACCGATCCGCTTGCCATCGGCATCAAGCACTTCCCAGCCGTCGGCATAGTGATCCCAGCCGGTATCGGGATGCTCCAGCGTGACATCGACGCGCCACGACATGCCCGACTTGGTGGCCACCGCCTCGAGGATACCGGGCTCGTGCGCGAGCGCGGGGACGGCAACGGAAACGGCCAGCGCCGCGGCGAGGGGGAACGCGATCTGTCTCATACGCGGCATCATACCCGGTCCGTGCCGCGAATGCACTCACGTCCGTGTGTCTTTCCCATCGCCCTCGGGGCGCATCAGCACAGCGCGCGAGTGCGAGGCGAATTCGCGCCGCAACAGCACCATGAGCGTGACCGCCACCGCGAGCAGCAGCGCCACCGCCCCGAACAGCCACGCCGCCGCAGCCAGCGCGAAATAGAGCGCGCGCAACCCACGGTTGAAGCCCCGCGCGGCGGTGATATTGATCTCGGCCGCCTTCTGCGCGCGCGGCTGCGCCGCCGGGTCGGCGGGGTCGTTCGGCACCGCCGCCATCATCACGGCGCAATAGCCGAACAGTCGATTGGCCCAAACGAACTTGAGAAAGGCGTTGGCGAGAAAGGCGACGATCACGAGGATCTTGACCTCCCACACGATCACTGGCGCCGTACCGGTCAACAGGTCGTCGGCCAACCCGATCAGCCGCTCCACCTCGCCCAGCAGCGCCAGCGTGCCACCGATGGCGATGAGCGTGGCCGAGGCAAAGAACGAGGTGCCCTGACGCAGCTGCCCGATGATTTGCGAATCGAAGATGCGCGGGTCTCGGGCGACGAATTGCACCATCCATTTGCGGCGATACTGTGCCATGAGGTTCGAGGTCGAGGGAAGTCGGCGTGGCGCGTGCTCGATCAGCAGCGTCACCCCCGACCATGCAATTACGAGCATCAGGAAGGCGGCAAGATCGAGCGGCGCGAAATGCCCGAGCGCGTCGTTGAGGATATCCGTCATGGCGCTCAAAACGGTCGCACGACCACGGCCCAGAGAACCGCGATTGCGCCCACAACACTGATTTCGTTGAAGATACGCAGGAAGCGGTCGCTCTCGGTAAACGTGCCCTTACGCGCGCGCAGCACCAGCCGCCCGGTCCAGCCGTAATGCGCCGCCAGCGCCAGTACCAGCGCCAGCTTGAGATGCGTCCAGCCCGGCCAGCCCAGCCAGTGCGCGAGATAGAGGCCCGTGGCGATGGCGATCACCCCAAGACCCAGCGAGAACCGGTAGAGCCGGATGGTCAGATCGCCCAGCGGCCCGAATTCGCCCAGCCGGTCCCACTCGCGGCGCCAGTAGATGAGCGCGCGCGGCACGGCAAAGATGGAGGTCATCCACCCCATGACACAAAGAATATGGATGATCTTGACCCACTCCATGTGCGATGACTGCCCGAGGTGGTGTGCCGGCGCAAGGTCTGCCGCGCGGCCCGCGGCAAAAAAGGACTCGCGGACAGGCCAAATTGGTTATATAGTTTTACCAATTTTAGGAGCACCCCATGCAAATGCCCGAGCCGAACCCCGACATTCTCGCCCGCAAGGCGGAACTGGTGGCGCGCCTGCGCAAGGTTCTGCCGCACAATGCCGTGATCGAGGATCCGGTGGAAACACGCGCCTATGAATGCGACGCGCTGACCGCCTATAAATGTCCGCCTCTCGCCGTGCTCCTGCCTGCCTCGACGCGAGAGGTCTCCGACGCACTGGCCATCTGCCACGAAATGGGCGTGCCGGTGGTGCCGCGCGGTGCGGGCACCTCGCTTGCCGGCGGCGCGCTGCCCACCGCCGACAGTGTCATCGTCGGCGTGGCGCGGATGAACGAGGTTCTGGAAACCGATTACGACAATCGCTTCATCCGGGTACAGACCGGGCGCACCAATCTCAGCGTCACCGGCGCGGTGGAGGAAGAGGGGTTTTTCTACGCGCCCGACCCGTCCTCACAGCTTGCCTGCGCCATCGCGGGCAATATCGCGATGAATTCAGGCGGCGCGCATTGCCTCAAATACGGGGTGACCACCAACAACCTTATGGGCGTGACCATGGTGCTGATGGACGGCACGGTGGTGGAGCTCGGTGGCGCACATCTCGACGCCGGTGGCTATGACCTGCTGGGTCTCGTCTGCGGCTCGGAGGGTCAGCTTGGCGTGGTGACCGAGGCGACGCTGCGCATCCTGCGCAAGCCCGAGGGCGCGCGCCCGGTGCTGATCGGTTTCGATTCGAGCGAGGTCGCGGGCGCCTGCGTGAGCGACATCATCAAGGCGGGCGTGCTGCCCGTGGCGATCGAGTTCATGGACCGCCCCTGCATCCGCGCGACAGAGGATTTCGCCCATGCCGGATACCCCGATTGCGAAGCGCTTTTGATCGTGGAGGTCGAAGGCTCGGACCCCGAAATCGACGAGCAGCTCGCGCTGATTGAGGACATCGCCCGCCGCCACGACCCGGTGGAATTGCGCCAGAGCCGTTCGGCCGAGGAGAGCGCGGCGATCTGGAAGGGGCGCAAATCCGCCTTCGGCGCGATGGGGCAACTTGGCGATTACATGTGCCTCGACGGCACCATCCCGGTGAGCGCCCTGCCCCACGTACTGGGCCGGATTGGCGAGATGAGCCAAGAGTTCGGCCTCGACGTGGCCAATGTGTTCCACGCGGGCGACGGCAACATGCACCCGCTGATCCTGTACGATGCCAACAAGCCAGGAGACCTGGAAACCTGCGAGGCCTTTGGGGCGGAAATCCTCAAGCTCTGCGTCGAAGTCGGCGGCTGCCTCACCGGCGAGCATGGCGTGGGGATCGAGAAGCGCGACCTGATGGCGCATCAGTACGGGGCCGACGACCTTTCCGCGCAAATGGACGTAAAGGATGTGTTCGACCCGAAATGGCTCTTGAACCCGGCCAAGGTGTTTCCACTCGACGTCTCGGGCACGCGGCGCGCCGCCTAACCCTTCGCAGGCCGGGGGGGTCCCCCGGACCCCCAGAGTATTTTACCAAGAAGAAACCGCATGACACCCGAGACAGAGGCAGAGCTTGCCACGATCATCAAGGAGGCCGATGGCCCGCTGCGCATCGAGGGCGGCGGCACGCGGCCCATCGGCGGCGCATCGAACGGTGCGCGGCTCTCGACATCGGCGATGACGGGGATCGAGCTTTACGAACCCGGCGCGCTCACCCTCGTGGTGCGGACGGGCACACCGCTTGCCGAGATCGAGGCCACGCTCGAGGCCGAGGGGCAGCGGCTCGCCTTCGAACCGATGGACCATCGCGGGTTACTGGGCACCGAGGGCACGCCCACCATCGGCGGCGTAGTGGCCGCCAATGTCAGCGGACCGCGCCGCGTTCAGGCCGGGGCCTGCCGCGATTTCCTACTGGGGGTGCGGTTCGTTGACGGGGAGGGGCGCATCGTCCGCAATGGCGGCCGGGTGATGAAGAACGTGACCGGCTACGACATGGTCAAGCTGATGGCGGGCAGCTACGGCACATTGGGCGTTCTGACCGAGGTGGCGCTCAAGGTGCTCCCGCGTCCTCGCGCCACCGGTGTGCTGCTCTGCGAGGGGCTGGACGACGCCACCGCCATTCAGGTGCTGTGCCGCGCTCTGGGCTCGCCCTACGAGGCGAGCGGTGCCGCGCATCTGCAACACGGTCTCGATGGCGCGCCGATGACGATGATCCGGCTCGAAGGGTTCGCGGACTCGGTTGCCTATCGGGCTAGGGAGATGCAAAAGCTGCTGGCCGATTCCGGCACCTTCACGCTCGAGACCGACCCGGACCGCACCGCCGCCGGCTGGCGGCATATCCGCGACGTCGCGCCGTTCCACGGGCGCGCGGGAGACGTCTGGCGGCTCTCGGTCAAGCCCACCGACGCGCCGGGGATCGTCGCCGCCCTGCCGGGTGCCGAGGCGCTCTATGACTGGGGCGGCGGGCTCGTCTGGCTGCTGGTGCCCGAAGACACGGGCAAGACGGTGATACGGCAGGCCGTGGCGCGGCGCGGCGGCCATGCAACACGGGTGCGCGGTGCGGGGACGGACGCGTTTCCGTCGCTGCCCGCGCCGGTGGCCGCGCTTCAGGCCGGGCTGCGGCGGCGTTTCGATCCGCGCGGCATCCTCAATCCCGGCCTGATGGCCGAGGCGTAGGAGAGCGACGGAATGAAGACCGAGTTCACGCCCGAGCAACTGGCCGACCCTAAGATCGCCCGCGCCAACGAGATCCTGCGCTCCTGCGTGCATTGCGGGTTCTGCACCGCGACCTGCCCGACCTATCAGGTGCTGGGGGACGAACTCGACAGCCCGCGCGGTCGCATCTACCTCATCAAGGACATGCTCGAGAACGACCGCGTTCCCGATGAGAAGACGGTCAGGCATATCGACCGCTGCCTGTCGTGCCTCGCCTGCATGACGACTTGCCCCTCGGGCGTGCATTACATGCACCTGGTCGATCAGGCGCGCGAATATATCGAGGAACGCTATCAGCGCCCCCTGGGGGACCGGGTGCTCCGCTGGATCCTGGCGCGCATCCTGCCCTATCCGACGCGGTTTCGCGTGGCGCTCCTGGGGGCCAGGGTCGGGCGGCCCTTTGCCCGACTGATGCCCGATGCGCGGCTGCGCGCAATGCTGGAGATGGCACCCAAACAGGTGCCGCCCGTCAGCCGCAACGACGATCCGCAAACCTTCCCCGCGCAAGGCGCACGCAAGAAGCGCGTGGCGCTGATGACGGGCTGCGCGCAGCGCGCGCTCAACACCGATATCAACGACGCCACCATCCGGCTGCTCACCCGGCTGGGCTGCGAGGTGGTGGTGGCCGAGGGCGCGGGCTGCTGCGGGGCACTGACGCATCACATGGGCAAGACCGAAGAAAGCCACGCGACGGCCGCGAAGAACATCCGAGCCTGGGCGCGCGAGATGAATGGCGAGGGGCTGGACGCCATCGTCATCAACACCTCGGGCTGCGGCACCACCGTCAAGGATTACGGCCACATGTTCCGCCACGAAGCATTGGCCGACGATGCCGCGCGGGTGAGCGAGATCGCGGTGGACGTGAGCGAATTGCTGATGCAGATCGACCTTCCCGAGGGCGAGGAAAAGGGCCTTACAATCGCCTACCACGCCGCCTGTTCGCTGCAACACGGCCAACAGATCAAGACCTTCCCCAAGGACTTGCTGAAGCGCGCCGGGTTCAAGGTGGTGGAACCCGCCGACAGCCACCTGTGCTGCGGCTCGGCGGGCACCTACAACCTGATGCAGCCGGAGATTTCCAAGCAGCTCAAGGACCGCAAGGTCCGCACGCTCGAGGCCAAGCGCCCGGACGTCATCGCCGCGGGTAATATCGGCTGCATGATGCAGATCGGCTCGGGCACCGGCATTCCGGTGGTGCACACGGTGGAATTGCTGGACTGGGCCACCGGCGGGCCGCAGCCGCCCGCGCTGGCGCAGGCGGAAAACGGTATGGCAGGCGTGCCGATCCTGCGCGCAAGCCGGTCATAATCTGGCCCGAAACGGCTGTTAGCCGATACCGGACTGAACCGCCGGAGACATCATGCTGCGCAGCCTCGCACTACTCGCCCTGCTCGCCACGCCGCTCGCCGCGCAGGACAGCCGCCTCGAGCGGCTCGACGCGGGCGACGCCGCCCGCGCGTGGGAGGCGGTCGGGCGGCTCGAACTGGCCGGGCGCGGCTTCTGCACCGGTGCGTTGGTGGCCCCCGATCTGGTGCTGACGGCGGCGCATTGCCTGCATGATCGCGCCACAGGCAAACGGATCGACCCTGCACGGATCGAGTTCAAGGCCGGCTGGCGCAACGGGCGCGCGGCCGCCTATCGCTCGGTGCGCCGTGCGGTGCTGCATCCCGACTATCGCTTTGACGCGGACGTGACTGCGGACCGCGTGCGCAACGACGTGGCGCTGCTCGAGCTTCATCACCCGATCCGCAACACCCGCGTCACCCCGTTCGAGACCGACCGCCGCCCCCGCAAGGGGCAGCGCATCGGCGTGGTGAGCTACGCCAAGGGCCGCGCCGAGGCCCCGTCGCTTCAGCAAGAGTGCAACGTGATGGCGCGGCAGCAGGGTGTGCTCATCATGTCCTGCGACGTGGATTTCGGTGCCTCCGGCGCGCCGGTCTTCAGCTTCGAGGGCGGGCGCGCACGGATCGTCTCGGTGGTCTCGGCGATGGCCGAGGTCGAGGGCCGCAAGGTGTCGCTGGGCACGCAGCTCCTGGCGCCGCTCGACACGTTGCGCACGGCGCTCGAGGCCGGACAGGGGGTGTTTCAGGATGCCGCCCCCAAGACCTTCACCTCCGGCACCCGGCGCGACACCGGCGCAAAATTCGAGCGGCCATGAGCAGTCCGCGACGAATACTTGCACTTTTGGCGGCGCTCTGCCTGTGGGCGGGCGGGGCGGCGGCACAGTCGAGCGGGCTCACCCGCCTTACCGACCGCGACGACCTCTTTGGCTGGGAGGCCATAGGCCGGGTCGATATCGGGCGCGAGGGCTATTGCACCGGGGTGCTCATCGCGCCCGATCAGGTGCTGACGGCGGCGCATTGCGTCTTTGACCGCTCCGGGCGACCCGTGGCCGCCGATACGATCCGGTTTCGCGCCGGGCTGCGCGACGGCACGGTGATCGCCGAGTCCGGGGTGATGGGCTACGTGGCCGCAGCAGGCTACGATCCGCGCGGCGGCATGAGCGCCGCCAACATCCGCAACGACGCCGCCCTCCTGCGGCTCGCGACCCCGATCAACAGTGCCGTGGCCGCCCCTTTCGCCATCCATGACCGGCCCCGCGACGGCGCGCAGATTAGCGTCGTCTCCTACGGGCGCGACCGCGACAGCGCCCCGTCATGGCAACGCCGGTGCAACATGCTGTGGCGCGCCGAGGGAATCATGGCCTTTGACTGCGACGTGATCTTCGGCTCCTCCGGCGCGCCGGTCTTGGCCCCACATGGCGGCCGCCCGCGCATCCTGTCGCTGGTGAGCGGCGGCAGCCGCGTCGAGGGCAAACGCCTGTCCTATGGCATGGACCTGCCCGATCTCGTCACCGGTCTCAAGCGCGACCTGCGCGCCGCCACCGCCGGAATGGCGACCGCCAATCCCGGTTTCAAGCGGGTACAGGCGGGCGAGGGCCGGCGCGGTACCGGCGCGCGCTTCGCCCGACCCTGAGCCGCGCCGCTCCCCTCTTGACAGGCACGCGGGGGTTTCCCAAATCCATGATGCCCCGGGGCCGGGTGACGGGCCGGGGCGCAACCGGCCGGTCTCCAAGGGGAAGGCCACCAACATTGGTATCGCTCAAAGGAGGATGACCCATGCGCAATTTCGATCTTGCACCGCTCTACCGGGCCACTGTCGGTTTCGACCAGATCGCCGATCTTCTGGATCGCGTGATGGCGAGCGACATGAGCCAGCCGAGCTATCCGCCCTACAACATCGAGAAGACCGACGACGACGCCTATCGCATCTCGATCGCCGTCGCGGGATTTTCGGCCGACGACCTGACGGTCGAGGTCAAGGATGGGGCGCTCGTGGTCTCGGCCCGCAAGAGCGAGGATGACGAGAGCGAACGCACCTACCTGCATCGCGGCATTGCCACGCGCGCGTTCGAGCGGCGCTTCCAGCTTGCCGATCACGTGCGCGTCACCGGTGCGAGCCACGCCGACGGCATGCTGCATGTCGATCTGGTGCGCGAGGTGCCCGAGGCGCTCAAGCCGCGGCGCATCGCCATCGCAAGCGCCGACACGGCCCGCGAACAGGACGTGATCGACGCCGAGAAGGTGAACTGAAGCCTGCGCCTCGCACTGATGGCCCGGCAAGGGATGCCTCGCCGGCCTTTTCGTTGCCAGTCTGCTCGGGCTCGGAATACCGAGCCCGTTGCGCAACCGACTGAAACCAGGCTGAACATGCGTCTTGCCGCACCATTCTCCCGGATGCCATCGAGATGGAACCAAAGCAGTTTCGCTTTCCGCTACGATTTCCCGGCTGGGAGAGGAGTGGTCTCACATGAAGGCATCGACGTTATCGGACGCGCAGCAGGCGTTCATCATCAAGCAGGGTGGGGCCCGTGCCAGTTCTGCGCCACGCTTGGTCAGGCGGAATTCGCCCTTGAAGAGCCGCCCCAGGCGCAGGGTGATCAACAGGTAATGCAGCACCTCGAGCGGCGGGAACGCGTCCTGGTGCGGTTTTTCTGGCCTGGTGTTGATGTGGCGTTGATGCAAACCGCGAACGCCGCCCCGGAGGGCGGCGTTCAAGCGTTTGGTTCAGCGCTGTATTCTGGTTGCGGGAGTAGGATTTGAACCTACGACCTTCAGGTTATGAGCCTGACGAGCTACCTGGCTGC